>NZ_BAAALD010000071.1:22725-38394 GCF_039528095.1 Kitasatospora arboriphila | reverse complement strand
GCGGGCGAGGTCGTGCAGCACGCCGGCACTGCGATCGTCGCCGAGCCCGACCAGCTTCCGTGCCGCCCACATCCGGCGGATATCGAGGAGGGTGGTGTCGCGGGCGAGGTCGTGCAGCACGCCGGCACTGCGATCGTCGCCGAGCCCGACCAGCCTCCTGCCCGCCTCCACCCGGGGGACGTCGTCAAGCGTGGTGTCGAGCGCAAGATCCTGCAGCAGGTCGGCACCGCGATCGTCGCCGAACTCGACCAGCAACTCGGCCGCCCACATCCGGCGGATGCCGTCGAGGGTGGTGTCGCGGGCGAGGTCGTGCAGGAGGTCGGCGCCGCGATCGTCGCCGAGCTTGGCCAGCCTCCTGCCCGCCTCCACCCGGCGGATGCCGTCGAGGGTGGTGTCGCGGGCGAGGTCGTGCAGGAGGTCGGCGCCGCGATCGTCGCCGAGCTTGGCCAGCCTCCTGCCCGCCTCCACCCGGCGGATGCCGTCGAGGGTGGTGTCGCGGGCGAGGTCGTGCAGTAGGTCGGCGCCGCGATCGTCCCCGAGCTCGACCAGCCTCACGACCGCCCACACCCGGTGGTCGTCGTCGAGGGTGGTGCCGAGGGCGAGATCCTGCAGCAGGTCGCTACCGCGATCATCGCCGAGCTCGATCAGCCTCACGGCCATATCCACCCGGGTGAAGTCGCCGAGGGTGGTGTCGCGGGCGAGATCCTGTAGCAGGTCGGCACCGCGATCGTCCCCGAGCTCGACCAGGATCCTGCCCGCCTCCGCCCGGGGGACGTCGCCGAGGGTGGTGTCGCGGGCGAGATCCTGCAGGAGGTCGGCACCTCGATCATCGCCGAGCCCGACCAGCCTCACGACCGCCGACACCCGAAAGATGCCGTCGAGGGTGGTGTCGCGGGCGAGTTCCTGCAGGAGGTCGGCACCTCGATCATCGCCGAGCCTGGCCAGCATCCCGGCCGCCCACACCCTGTGGCCGTCGTCGAGGGTGGTGTCGCGGGCGGAGTCGTGCAGCACGCCGGCACCGCGACCGTCGCCGAGCTCGACCAGCATCTCGACCGCCCACCCCCGGTGAGTGCTCTGGAGGCTGGTGTCGAGGGCAACGCTGGCCAGATGGTTGCCGGCAGTGCGGATGATCGCTTCGGAGATCGTGGTGCGCAGTTCGTGCAGGGTGACGATGGCTTGGAGGCCGGGGAAGCCTGCGCGGGTCAAGCGGTGGAGGTATCGGTTGCCCGCGGTGAGCCCCTCGCGGTGGGCTGCGTCGAGGAGGAAACCCACATAGGACGCGTCGGCTGCTGGGGGCGCCCAGTACCTCCACCCCCAGACCCTCACCAGCGGCAGGGCCTCCTCCGGAAGGCCAGGCCCGTACCTCCTGGGCTGGTGGAACACGTCGCGCAGGGTCTTGCGGCGAGTGCGCGGGTCCCTCATTAGGTGGCGTGCGGCGAGGTGCTCCTGGAGGGTCTGGTGAAGAAAGACCAGGTCGCCGCCCCGTGCGGTGAGCAGACCGCTACGGCGTAGGGAAGCTTCCAGGAAGGTGCGCCAGTCCTCCTCTCTGACGTCTTCGGGGCAGGCGGCCTCGGGCTGGGCCTGAATGATGGTGAGCGCGGGGAGATCGTTTCCGGTTTGGCGTTGGGCGGCGAGGCGGGCGATGAGATCCTGAAGGCTGGCCAGCACCGTTTCGGCGCCGGCGTGGGCTTCGGGATGGCGCTCCAGCCCGGGGTAGCGGGCAGTGTGCGCGATGGGCTGACTCTTCCGCAGCAGGGCGATGAAGTCGCGGTAGATCTGGCCGCGGCTGGATGGCAGGGGCGGGCCGGACATGCCTTGGTCGATTGTGGCGGCGTGGAGTTGGCAGAGCATCGCGGCCATCAGCGGGACGCGGGCCAGGTCGGCTAGTCTGCCGCGGTGCAGTTCCTGGGCGAACCGCTGGGCGGTGCCTGCGGGATCCGGCAAGGGGAAGGCCCGGAACCAGGCGCGGGCGACGGTCTCCAGCTCGCCGTGGGCGAAGGGTTCGAGGTCGTAGCGGCGCACGCCCTCGCCGAGTGCGTCGAGTTCCTTGTCAGGCAGGGGGCGGGTGGCGATGACGAACCGGTACAGGTGGGCGTGCTCGCCGGTGGTGGCCACGGCCACCTTGTGCAGGATGTTCTTGCGGTGGGCCGGGTCGGGGACCTCATCCAGGCCGTCCAGAAGTACCAGCCAGCGCCCGCCGGGCCGCGGCGGGAAGCGGAAGAGCGCCTGCGGCAGGGGAGCCGGCAGGCCGTCAGAGGCGGCGACCATGAGGGCGTCGGTCAGGGTGTGCTCGGCCAGTTCGGCGGCGTGGACCAGGACCGGCAGCAGTTCCTCGTGGTGGCCGTTCTGCCAGCGTTTGACGCCGTCGCCGAGGCGGGTGCGCAGGAGGCTGGATTTGCCGCCGCCGGGGCCGGAGATGATCACGCACGTCGGCGGCGGGTCGGTGAGGATGTCGTCGGCGGGCACGGCCTCAGCTGCTATAGGAGCGCCGGGGCCCGGGGCTTGCGTTTCGATGCGGCGGATCTGCTGGCGCAGGTAGACGGCGGCCAGGGGTGGTGTGGTGCCGGGCAGCACGCCGGCGTAGGGGTGCCGGGTGGCGGCGTAGTAGGCGGCGGTCAGGTAGGCGGACAGTTGCTGTGCCGCAGGGCTGGCCTGTTCGAGCTGGAGGTCCAGACCGTGGGCGGCGAGGGCATCGCGGAAGCCGGGCAGGCCGGCGAGAGCGGTGATGGGGACCGCGCGCAGGACGCTGGCGTCGTCCGCGATGTTCCGGTCGGTGGCGAGGACCCCGACCAGCAGCGACTCGCAGAACAGGGCGGTTCCGGAGGCGCCCGCCCACCCCGAACCGCTTGACTGGCGGCGGGGCACAATGCCCTCGTCGACGTGCACGGTCAGCAGGCCCGACTTGCGTGCCTGCAGGGCATCGATGTGGCCCCGGACCGGCATAGTGTCGCGGCGGTTGCCGGGGTGCTTCTCCGCGTTGGGGAAACCCAGCCCCTTGCAGGGGATCCGATCGTGCCCGGCGACCTGGCCGAACCGCACCGCGCCCACAAGCGAGCCCGGCCCGCCGGGCGGGTCGTCGATCACCAGCAGCGCGGCATCGTGTTCCGGGAAAGCCTCCAGGTCCACAGCCTCGTGCGGCCAGGACAGCGTCGCCGCCAGCCAACCGGTGCGCTGCGGGACTTCCAGTGGCCTGACCTCAACCCGCTCCCCGCGGGGCAGGCCCCGAACCCCGTGGTACGACGTCAGCACCAGACGATCGGTGAGAAGGTACCCACTGCCCGCCTGCTTCACCCCGGGAGCCCACACCTCAACGACACGTGCCGGATCCATCCCTCACCCCGCCAACCAGTGCCTGGATGAGGGACTCAGGACGGCCGCTGATCTTCCTCTGAGCTGATGAGCGCGTCCGCGCCAGCGCCGTCGACGGGCTGCATCGTGAACTTGATGCGGTGGATCGCATCAGCACTCACCGCCGCGCGGGCCTCTGCCGACCAGGGCAACACGAAGACCTTCGCCTTGGCCTCGCCCTCCTTGCGAACCTCGACGGTGAACTCCAGTTCCACCGGGCCGGCTCGAAACCGCAGCGACTCGCCGACGCTCTCGTCCATGGCCTGCTGCAGCTGCGATCGGATTGCGCTGACCGTCTCGCCCAACTCCGCCCACGCTTCCGCCACGTTGCCCTCCAAGCCGTTCACGCTATGGGACTTCACCGTAGGACAACCGACGCACCGTCAGCAGGCGAACCCGAAACGGAACTCCCCCACGCGGACGAAGACATCGCGTTCTGGCTGGAGGAGCTGGCCGCCGAGCTCGAGGACGGAACTCCCGGCCGAGCTGCACCGCTGCATCAGCGCTGCCGTCCGCGCCCTGCACCGGCACGCCTGCGGCAGCGGACGGCTGCTCGCGGCCACCCCGGACGCGCTCGCCGCAGTGGCCGCTGTCGAGGCCCTACTTGACCGGCGCGACGCAGCCTCAGCCTGACGGAACGGGCCATCAGGTTATGTGACGCGGATCACTTCATGCGCGGCAAGATTCTTTGTCGGTCCGGCACTCTCCCGCGCCCGAAGGGTGAAGCTGCTCTGCACGGAGGAACACCCGATGACCATGCGCCCCACTGCCCGCCCCAATGTCCCGCACCACGGTGAATCGTTCTCCGGGACCAACCAGTCCCTCAACAGGCTGCGCCTCTACCTTGGCCCGACGAAGGGCCTCTTTGCGCCGGGCGACCAGATTGCCGTCTACGCCCGGGAGGCCGTGATACAGGGGACCATCACCACGGCCGACCTGGAAAGGTTCGGCCGGATGGTCTTGGGCTTCAGGTGCAGCGCACGGTGGACCGAGGCCGTCTCCACCGCACTGCTCGGCAGCGACTGGATCTCACTGCCGTACACCGACTTCCCAGGATGGGCCTCGCTGGACCCCTTGCGGTGGGAAGCGAGGACGATCCACCGGCAATTGGTGCCACTGTGGCAGCGGCGCACCTACGGCAACCGGCGGCTTCTGCTGCTGGAGAAGCCCTCGGTCGGCGGCGGCACACTGCGGGACCTGCTCGCCGACCGGCACCTGCCCGACGATCCGCTGCTCGACCAGGCCCCCGGAGACCGGCGCCTCGCCGCCGTCCTCGACCGGCTCGCACCGGCCGAACGTGCCGTCGTCCTCGCCCTCGGCCACCCCGGCGTCACCACCTGGACCGAGGCCGCCGAGCACGCCGGCGCCGAGCAGCCCGAGGCCTTCGGCGAACGCGTCCGCCGCAAGGTCCGCCGCACCGTCACCGAACTCCAACGCCGCGACGGACAGCGTGCCGCAGGGCCGACCGGCCTGTGGAGCCCTGCCCTCATCGGGGGTGCCCGATGACGAACTTCCTGCTGCAGGCCGCTGCCGAGACCCTCGGCGCCCTGGCTGCCGCTGGCGCACTCGCACTCGGCGCCTGGACCGCCCGGAAGGCCCAGAGCGCACGCCGGGCCCGAGCGCTTCGCTGCCAGCTCGCGAGGACCGCCCCCGCGCCGGAGGCTCCCCCGTTGGACGTGGCCACGGAGGATGCTCGATGACCGCCCCGTCCACACTCCGCCCCGGCGGCGAACAGGGCTACAGCGCCCTCCAGTCATCGCTGCGATACCCAGTTGTTGGCGGCGATGACCAGTGGACGACCTGGAGGCGGGCGCACATCTGGGGCCGGGGCCTGCGCCGCACGCTGGACCTTCCGGCTCCGGAGGACATCACCTCGCCATGGGGGTGGGTGCCGACCGCCGTCGCGGCCCGCGAGCTTGCGATGTCCGCGGTCGACCTAGACCACCTGGCGCGGTTCGGACGGGTCGTGTTGGGGGTGCGACGCAGCGCGCGGTGGGGCGAAGCCGTTTGCACAGCATTGCTCGGCGACTGGTTCACCCCGTACGCCGACGGAAGTCCGCTGGTCCACGTCTCGCTCGCTCACCTGCGTGCGGAGGCCAGGACGATCCACTCGCAGCTGGTGCCACTGTGGCAGCGGCGGACGTACGGCAACCGGCGAGTGATGTTGCTGGAGACGCCCGCGGTCGGCGGCGGCACACTGCGGGACCTGCTCGCGGACAGGCACCTGCCCGACGATCCGCTGCTCGACCAGGCCCCCGGAGACCGGCGCCTCGCCGCCGTCCTCGACCGGCTCGCACCGGCCGAACGTGCCGTCGTCCTCGCCCTCGGCCACCCCGGCGTCACCACCTGGACCGAGGCCGCCGAGCACGCTGGCGCCGAGCAGCCCGAGGCCTTCGGCGAACGCGTCCGCCGCAAGGTCCGCCGCACCGTCACCGAACTCCAGCGACGCGACAAGAAGCGCGCCGACGGGTCAGCCGGCCTGTGGACTGCCGCCCCAACTTCGGAACCCGATGGCGGGCGGTAGCCGTGACCGCAACCGGCCGGCCGCCCTCGGCGGCCCATCACGGCGCGGGCCCGGCCGCGCCGGGGCTCCGCTGGGTCTTCAACGCCGGGTACTGGAGCCGCGCCCCGCAGCCCGCGCACCTGTCCGGGCAGGACCAGATCGACGCGCCGCTGGACTGGCCGGGCGCGCGCCGCGAGCACCGCGCCCACCACGAGGCCGGCCACGTCGTCGCTGCCTTGGCCGCCGGGGTGCCGGTCGCGCGGATCTGGCTCGCTCCCGGCGACGACCAGGTCGCCGGACTGGGCGGCGGCACCGAGCTCCACCTCCCGGAGGCCTGGGAGCTGGCGGGCCCGATCCTCGCGGCCGGCGAAGTCGCCGCCCAGCGCTGGCTGCTGCACACCGGCCGGTGGAGCGACGCCGCGGCGTGGGCGGTCGAGATGTCGGCCGCCGACGACCGCCGCCGCCTCGCGGCCGCCGCCGAGCGGGCGGACCTCCCGTACGTCGAGCACCACGGCGGCTGGGACTCCGCGTGCGCCCGGGCCCGGCAGCTGCTGGCCCCGCAGTGGTCCGCGGTCGAGGCCATCGCTCTGCAGCTCCTGCAGGAGCCCGGCGGCACCCTCGACAAACGCGCCATCGAGGACTTGGCCAATGTCTTTGTCATCCCGTGAAGGCTCCGGGACTCCTGTCCGCCACCCGGCTTCCTCACGGTCGGCGCAGGCGCCAGGCCGGGTGGCGGACGGTCTTGCTGTCCTCGCCGGGCCGCTCGTGGTCAAATGGGGCAGCGGCAGGAAGTCGCCGAGAATGCCTGACTCCCTCGGCCCTCATTCCTTTCGGAGTATGCCTAAGTGCGTATTCGACTCGCTGACCCTCCGCCAACGTGCGAAATCCGTCGGTCTCAATATCGACGTGATGCACGAAGACCGTAAAGCCCGCGTCGGCAGTGATAAAACCGAATCCCTTCGCGTCGTTGTACCATAGAACGGTGCCGGACAGTGCGCGGAGCGCGGTCTCGTAGGCCGTGATTTCGGCTGGGGAAGGGGTGAGCTCGGGCGGGATTTCGTCATAGAGGGCGTCCTCTTCGGCGCGAGCCTTCTGCCACAGCTCCTCGATTCGGTTAAGTGCATCGTCAAGCGCCCGATCCGGGTCGACGCCTTTGCCCCAATCGCGGACCCGGAGGGTCAGGGCGTCGGCGACGGCCATGACATTGTTACGGCTTTGAACCTTCCGGTTCGCGAACACCTTGTGCGCGGTCGTATGGCCCAGGCCCGCCACGTCGCCAATCGCGCGAGCGGATGGAAAGCCGGCCCGCCGATGGAGCTCGTGCAAGGCCTCGTTGAGTTCACGCCGCGCCCCTACCGGCAGGTCGGCCCTCCTAACACTGCCCGCGCGGCCCATTGGTGTCCCCCTTCGTCCCCTGCTCCGTGGCTGCCCGTCGACGGCCGTCCAACCGCGCCCGGATACGACGTAGCGCGCCCCGCCGTAGCCACCGCGCTCGGGACCAGTTGAAGAGGCCCAGGATCCCAGCGAGGATCAGGCCGGCGATGACCTCGTTAATGATGCCCATGAGAGGAGAATGCAGGCGCCGCCTGCCGGAGTGGACAGTTGTGGACAGCGGGACGAGGCGGGACGGAACGAGAAACGGAGCTAATCCCTCCCTTTTCGGAGTCTGTCGACCGCGGCCTTCAGCCCGTTGTACTAACTGACCGTTTGAAGGTGCAGATGGGTTGGTTCTGCTCATGGGAGCAGGCATCCCGCGGGCCCCGCTGGCAATGAGCCCGGCTGACGCGGCCGGACGGCCGCCCACAACATGCGTGTGCCCGGCCTCTCGGGCCGGGCACACGCACGCTTCGACGCGGTTGGTTCAGCCGGTGGCCAGGGCGACGGCGCTGGCGCCGGCGTGGTTGGCCGCCTTGACGGCCTTGCCCAGGGCGGGCGAGGCGGCTTCCGGGCGCCAGGTCTTGGCGTCCAGCTCCCGCTGCCAGATGTCGTTGGCCTGCGCGAGCAGTTCGGCGTATTCCTCGATGGCGATGACCATGGCCCACGCATCGCCCTGCGGTTCGTCGGCCGCCAGCCCCTGGGCCACCGACCAGATGGCGGCGGCGAACGCGTCCCAGCGCTGCAGCTCGACGCCGCGAGTGAACCGCGCCGCCTCCAACGCGGAGTTCACCGCGTCCTGCGCCCGCTTGAGAATCTTCAGGTCGTCGCCGTGGATGTCCGTCCCGTGCAGGAGGTAGCGGCCCTGCGCGGCCGCGAGGTCCTTCTCGACCGCGCGCCTCCCGCCGGGAATGTGGACCTGCAGCCACGCGACCGCGGCGATCAGGAGGCCGAGCACCAGGTAGACGTAGACGGCGCCCGTCGCGAAGCCGCCCAGGGAGACGGGGTCCACGCCCTGGGCCTTCTGCATACCCATCATGATCAAGTACGAGACGGGAGAGCTCGCGAGCGCCGCGGCGAAGAACAGGTCGGCGCCCTTCAGCGCGCCCGGCACCCGGTCCATCTCGTAGGCGGCCGGCCACGGCAGCGCCGATCCCGGCTCGCGCAGCGCCTCGGGGCATTCCCGGGCGAGCCGGTGCACCGTCTCCAGCACCGCCTTCGGCACGGCCGGGGTCGACCACGGCGGTGACAGCTCCACGCGAGCGGCCGGCGAACAGCACGGTGACTCCTCTCGAAGCTCACGGATCGGGTGCCGGAGGTGCCGGCGGGGACCAATATGCCCACGGCTCGGACAAGCCGCGGGGCCGGACGGTCGGCTGCAGGTGGACGGCGGGGGCGGTGGTGACGCGCAGGGTGTAGCCCTGGCCGCGTCGTACGGGCTGAGGGTGGGGCGGCAACGCGTTCAACCATTTCGGGAGGCAAGCGGGCGATGCGTCGCAGGCGGATCGCGAGTTGCCGGGAGGGATGACCGGGGGGAACGTGAACGGAGGGGGCGGCGTCCAGCGGAACGTGGAGCGCGTGATGACGAAGATCAAGTTCGAGAGCGTGTTCGCGCCGGCCATGGAGGGCCATGGTCAGCGATCGATCATCCTCCGTGTGGACGGGGAGGAGGTCTGGGAGGGGCACATCGGCGACGGAGAATTCGTCAACATCAACGTGACGTTGCCGATCCAGACGCTGTCGGTCGAGTTGGGGACCAGGAGATTCGACGAACACGGAAATCCCGACGGCTTCCTCAACTACAAGCACCTCGTCGAGATTCCGCACCCCTCGGAGGAGGACGTCTGGAAGGTCACGCTCTTCGACGACAACATGACCCGCGCCCTCTTCCGGAGCCGTATCGACGGCCTCGGAGGAAAGTTCGAACTCGAAGTCTCCTTCCACGGCTGACCGGGACGACGCGCGACGCCCCGGGCGGACGGCCCGGGGCGTCGTGGTGGGGTCAGTTCTCCGGCTCGAAGGCGGCGTTGCACACCCCGCACAGGACCGGGCCGCCGTCGAGCAGGCCCGGCGTCGCCTGGATCCGGCGCGGGCCCTCCACCGTCCGCGAGCCGCCGTGGGCGTCACGGACCTGGTGACTGGCACACCGGCACACCACCGCCAGGCGCCGGCCGGTGCGCGGGACGGTGGTGCGGCGCGCCGGCTCGGGCCGGGCCGGAAGGTCGGTGCCGATCGCGCCCGGGCGCAGCTCCACGACCGGCGGGAGCGTCTCTTCGGGGAGCGAGGCCTGGGAGGCGATCAGACGCGCGACCGGGTCCTCGATCCGGTGGCCGACCGTCGAGTCGAGCGCCGAGATCGCCTTCGCGTACCGGGTGATGGTCTCGTCGGTGATCGAGCAGTTGCTGAAGCCGCGCCGCTGCTCGTCGGGGCGGGCCGGCGGCTGGAGGCCGAGCGCGGAGGCGAGCTTGGCGAACTCCCGGTTGTGGTAGCGGCCGCCGGTGGAGGTGTCCTTGATGCCCCGTACGGTCGCCAGCGCGTGGGCGGCTTCGTGGAGCAGGGTCTGCATGATGCGGCGGCTGCCGAGGGCGAGGAGTTCGCCGCCCGCGAAGAGCTCGGGCCGTACCGCGCTGCCGTCGGCCGCGGTCCAGCGGCCCGGCCAGTGGTGGCCCCAGGTCACGGCGTCGTCTCCGGGGGTGCGGCCGTGCCCGGTCACCATCACCACGCCGGGCAGGTCCGGGTGGTGGCGGCGGATCGCGTCCCAGGCGCCCTCCAGGGCGCGGATGATCGTGGAGCCGTGGTCGGTTCCGGTGTCGGTCGCCATGGCGGCAGCGGTAGCAGTCACGCCGTCAGTTTATGGTGCACACCATAACTATGAGGGGAGAAGTCGGGGATTCGCTGGGGAGATGCAGAGCGCGGCGGCCGGCGGTCACCGCGCTCGACAGGAGCGTGCCTCTACTTCACGCGGGTCGGCAGCAGCTGGACGTTCTCCAGGCCGAGGTCGGCGACCGCCTGGTCGATGGCGGCACGCATCGGGTCGCCGTCGAGGAGAGGGCTGACCACGCTGGCCGCCTGCAGGAGGGCGAGGGCGGACTGGATGACGTCGGCGTGGCCGATCTCGACGGCTGTGCGCCGGATCTGCACGGAGCCATCGTTCAGCTGCTCCAGGTATAGACGAGCGGTCAGGCCGGTGGTGTGCGACAGCGAGGACAGGTGCGAGTAGACCGGGTAAAGGTCTCCAGAGCCGTAACGGTCGAGCATCTCGAAGACGTTGCCGAGCTCGTAGGCGAGCTTCTCGTGGTGCGTCTGCTCGGCGGGTGTGCGAGCCGGAGCAGCGGGCTGAGAGGCGACCACCTGGTCCAGTTCGGCCCGGAACTCGGCGGCCCGCGTCCAGCCGGTTGCCTCCAGCTTCCGGCAGAGCTTCTCGCGGTCGGCGAGGTCGCGGTCGGCGAGCGCGTCGATGGCGGCGTCACCGTTGTCGACCATCCAGTTGATGGCGTAGGTGTGGTTGAAGATGTTGCGCACGAGCGGGGCGACCTCCGCGGTGAAGTCGCGCTCGGTCAGCAGGAGAACGGCCTCGGAGGTACGGCAGACCAGGCGCCACCAGCTGTAGACCGCGCCGAAGACGGCGGCCTTGTCCGCGGCGACGCGCACGCCGCTGGCGATCGCGTCCTCGGCCGCCTTGATGAGATTGGTGGCCGTCGCACGGGCTATTGCGGCGCCGTTCTGGTCGTTCGTCAGGTTCGTCATGGGCGGGACTGTAGCGTCAATGGATGTCCGATTCGACCGAGTTTGACGGACAGCCGCGGCGGTCGTTTGGCGCCTGGGGCGTCCCGACCGAGGGCTCCGAATCCGCGGGCGGCAGGCGGAGTGCTGCAAGCTCGGTGGCGCGGTCGCCGAGCAGCCCGGCACGGCGAGCCTTGCGGGACCACTCTTGGGCTGTGCGGCGGTCGACGCGCCACGTTTGGGCGACGATGTCATGGGGTTTGGCGGACTGCCGCAGCGCGAAGCGATGGACGTCGGCCACCGCCTTGAGGTGCTCGTGGCCGCGTTGGGGCAGGATCTGCGACAACTGCATCGCTATGACGGTGGCGAGGTGCCCGAGCTGCACCTCGGGCCCAAGGGCAAGCACCAGTTTCATCGGCAGCTCGCGGATGATTTTTGATGTCAGTGCCGCCTCGACGCCGCCTGTATGCCACATCGCGGGTCGGACCTCAAGCATCCAGGGCAAGACGCTGCCCCCCGATGGGGGACCGCACTGGTACCGGGCTGGAACGGACTCATCGGGCAGGCCGGACCGCACGGCAACGTGGAAGTCGAAGTTCCGGCACCCGGGGAGATCGCGCAGGACAGCCCTCGTTGTAGATCTACGCACCTCACATTGCGGGGGCATCTCCGGACTCAGGGTGAGAGCGGGGTGCTCTATTTCAGATGGCGCGGGTTGGGAGCGGTAGGTGAGCTTCGGATCATGAGGCGCCAGGTGGCCTCCATTTCGAGCCTCCCGCACGAAGTCGTCAACGCGATCCACCCCCCGGTCGAGGATGCGGGCCAGGGCCTGGCGAGACGGCAGGTAGCTGGCCACCGACCGCCGGTGCAAGGCGGCGACGAGGCGGGAGAACCCGGCACTGCCTTCCCTCGGCCGTATACACCAGTCCCGGTTGAGTTCGGCGGCCGCGTCGGCACCAAGAAGGTGCCGAGCCGTGGCAATGGCAAAGACCCGTGGCCAGTCGATCTGATCAACAAGGACGTCATTCAGCGCGCCCTGCCGGTCCGCTAGGGCGGAGGGGGACAGGCGGAGGAATGCGGCATGAGGAAGGCCTGTCGGGCCCTGGCGGAATCCGATGGTCACGGCCCACGCTTCGTAGCGGTCGACGTCCAGCACGTGCACATGCCCGTCTTCGCAGCCCGGCGACGGTTCGGCTCGCGGGCACTCAACGACGCGCACATCCACCCCTTTGGCAATCAGGCCGATTCGTGTATCTACTGGATCACCTCCCCCTGACCGTAGCGTCGCCGTACTGGCTGCCGAGCCAATTCGTGCAGCTCAACCCCATCAGCGGGAGGAACCGTCATGCCCAAGTCCGACCCTGCCCCCAGGACCTCTGCCAGCGCCCCCGGGTGGCTTCGAACCGCGCAGATCATGGCCGGTGCGCTGACGGCCGTGACCGGGACGGCAAGCATTGCCCTCCTGGCGGTGGGTACCGACATGCCGGCAGACGCGTGGGTGGCCCTGTTCGGAGCCAGCGGCACACTCTGGGTCGGGCTGCTCTCCGTCAACCGCCGCGTCGCGCCCTGAGCCCACCCAGTCACGGCGAACCCGTCTTGCAGTCCAGTGATCATCGGTCGTTGGGCAGAGAGGGGTAGCGCAGTTCGAGACCGAGGACTGCAGCTGGCGGGTGCTGGTGGTAGCGCACCCAGAACGGGGCCGCGCCGGTCTCGGCCTGCGGACGGCAGTGGTGGCAGAGCAGACCGCGGGTCAGCCCTGTGGCGGGGTCGTGGTCTTCGCCGTGGTCGGGCCTGCCGGGCGCCGTGGTCTGGCCGCAGATCGCGCACCGGCCGCGGTGGAATTCCAGCAGCCGCTCTGCCGGGCGCTGCCGGTGGTCGTAGGGCGGGACGTCCCAGGCGAGGTAGGGCGGCTGGTAGTCCGTCCACCGCTGCTCCCACAGCGACCAGACCGCCCTCCGGGCCGCGCACCGCGCGCAGTCGGCGGGGCAGTCGGCCGCCGCGCACAGCGGCCCCGCCTCCAGGGCGTGCTGCAGGTCCAGGCGGAGCCGCTCGATGGGCGCGGCGGCTGCCGGTGCCCAGCCGTCCGCGGCCGGGCGGGGGAGTGGGTGGTCGAGGAGGACGTCGGGGGCGAGGGCGAGGCGGTCGGGGGTGATCGTGTTCGGCTCGAAGATGAGCTCCGGTGCGCGGGCGGCGACGGCCTTCACGATCCGGCCGGGCATCGTGTTCGGGTCCAGGCGCCGGCCGTTGCGGCTGGTGAGCAGCGGGCGCCGTCCGGTGGCGGGGTCCTGGCCCTCGACGCGGTGCGGCAGGTAGTCGGCGATGGCCTGCCACACCTCGCGGGCCGGCTGGTGCTGAATCGTGCCGTCGCCCTTCGGCGCCGGGCAGGTCAGGATCCGCACCCGCCGGTGCGGGTCCTCCTCGTGCAGGTCCTCCAGGTCGATGCCGACCGCCTGCCGCGGCCGCAGGCCGTCCAGCAGCAGGTAGACCAGCAGCCGGTCCCGGTGCGGCGCGACCTCGTACGGGCCGCGGCGCTGCCGCCCGGGCACCAGGTCGTCGGCCGCACACAGCATCGCGGCGGCCTGCTCCAGGGACAGCGGCGCGGTGCGGGGCAGCGCGGTCGGCGCCGGCCGCAGCGTCGCGGCGTTGAACGGCGGCTCCGCGATGTGCCCGGCCGCCGCGGCGAAGGCGTAGAACGCCGACAGCGCGGCCAGCCGCCGGGCCGGATTGTGCAGCGAGACCCGGGGCGCCAGCGGCCGCCGGGACGGCTCGCCCTGCGGCGGCGGCCGCAGCGCCGGCGCGTACGCCCAGGTCTTCGCGGTGTCCTCGGTCGCCTGCCACGCACCGATGCCGGTCGTCTCCTCGGTGAAGTGCAGCCAGTCCCGGACGTCCGCGCCGTACCGGATCGGCGTCGTGCCCTGCAACGCACGACCGTGCTTGCCGCGGCCAGCGGCAAGCCACTCCTGCAAGACGGCATAAGGGTCAGGCTGCTCCACGGGGGAACTGTACGCGGGATCCCGGATCACTCCGGCTGTCGAGAGGATCTTGCAGAAGGCCGCGGTGAGGGGCGGTGCGTGGGGCCGACATGCCGCAGGGGCTGATGCCGTCGGCGGGTATGGGGTTGTTAGGCGCTTGGTTTCCGAACGATGCCGGTAAATCCGGCGACGAAGAGGGTGATGAAGACCCAGCTCAAGATCTGCAGGAGCAGGCTCCCCACGAAGACCCACTGAGCCCCTGTGGTGTTGGTCAGTTCACAGCGGCCGGCCACAGTGAATCCGAGGAGAGGCACGGTGCGGTCCAGAGCGGTCCCGGTGCTCTCCACCACGCCACAGTGACCGCGGTTGTCGTCCCGGGCCTTTGGATGTACCAACCATCCTTGGGTGTCCGCGATGAGCATGAGAGCGCAGGATGCGACTAGGACAGCAAGGAGGAACCAGAGAGCGCGAGTGGGTCGGTAGCCGTAAAGCACTGTCACCCGGGTGACCGAGTGCCAGGCCCTGGCTCCTAAACGACGAGCATCGTCTTGGCTGAGGGCCTCACCGAAGGCGTCCTGCTGGGCGATGAGCGCAGTCTTTGCCCGCGGTTCATCCCCGGCGTCCCGATAGACCTTGGCCAGCTGTTGGTACGGCTGAGGAGCGTATTGGGGCATGCACTGCCGCAGCACCCGAAGCCACGTATCAGGGCCAGGTGTTTCAGGCGGGGCGGAGTAGGTAAATCCGTCCAGCCACACCTTCGGCTGCTCACTATCCGGCCTGATGAACATCCTCTGCCAGAACTCATCGCCCCATACTCGGACGAGTCCTTCCACCTTGGCATTGCGCAGGTCCAGAGCTACCCGGTCAGCGCCTTCGATGGCCACAAACCCACTGACTGCCAGGCCGCCACGGATGTGCGCGCCCGCCAGCCCCACCGCACCGTACTTTCCGTGGACAGCAATCGTCAGGTTGGCCAAGGATACGTCGCTGTCGACCCGCAGTCGGTCGGCGGCCAGGGCCGGGCCCGTCTTGTTGATCAGGTTGGCGCCGGTCAGGTTGAGCTGGCCGGTGATGTGCGCGCCCAGCAGCCGCACCACGCCATTGTTCCCGCCCCCGACAGCCGTCAGGTCGGCCATGGAAGCGCCCTCGTCGACTCGCAGGCCGTCGGCGGCCAGGGCCGGGCCCGTCTTGTTGATCAGCTTGGCGCCGGCCAGGTTGAGCTGGCCGGTGATGTGCGCGCCCAGCAGCCGCACCACGCCATTGTTCCCGCCCCCGACAGCCGTCAGGTCGGCCATGGAAGCGCCCTCGTCGACTCGCAGGCCGTCGGCGGCCAGGGCCGGGCCCGTCTTGTTGATCAGCTTGGCGCCGGCCAGGTTGAGCTGGCCGGTGATGTGCGCGCCCAGCAGCCGCACCACGCCCTTTTCCCCGCCCCCGACAGCCGTCAGGTCGGTGAGGAACGTTTCGCTGTCGACTCGCAGTCGGTCGGCGTGCAGGGCCGGGCCCGTCTTGTTGGTCAGGTTGGTGCCGGTCAGGTCGAGCTGGCCGGTGATGTGCGCGCCCAGCAGCCGCACCGCGCCATCGTCCCCGTCTCCGACAGCCGTCAGGTCGGTGAGGAACGTTTCGCTGTCGACCTGCAGGCCGTCGGCGTGCAGGGCCGGGCCCGTCTTGTTGGTCAGCTTGGCGCCGGCCAGGTCGAGCTGGCCGGTGATGTGCGCGCCCAGCAGCCGCACCGCGCCATCGTCCCCGTCT
>NZ_BAAALD010000071.1:0-22626 GCF_039528095.1 Kitasatospora arboriphila | reverse complement strand
TCGGCGTGCAGGGCCGGGCCCGTCTTGTTGGTCAGCTTGGCGCCGGCCAGGTCGAGGTCGCCGGCGATGTGCGCGTCCAGCAGGCGCACCACACCGAGTGGGCCGCGGCCAGTGGCCGTGACGCGGGCCAAGTCCAGGGAATGTGTCAGAGATAGATGCTCGGCGGACAGGTAAGGCAGCACAGACCCGAGAAGCGACATGCCCGACAGTTGGGCGCGGTCTAGGACGATTGGTTCGTTGAATCGGCAGTTCTGACATTGGAGCGGGAGGATGCTGCGCACATCAGTCAGATCAAGTTGGCCGGTGATCCGTGCCCCAACCAGGCGGATGCCTCGGGGATCAGGCGTGCCGCCAATGCGCCCGAGCAAGAGATCGCGGATGCGCGTGGCCGGTAATTTCCTGAGGCGTTGGCGCGGTCGTGCAGGCCCCCATGTGCGGGTCAGCTCAAGGACAAGCCCCGCTTCCGTTGCTTCGATCAGTCCGTCGCGCACCTTGCAACCCCTGCCCTCGATCTCCAGAGTGCGCCGCCTCGCAGCCCTCCGCACTTGCGCGCCGGGACCAGCGCCCACGATTCTTCTGCGGGGCGGCGGGCGGCCTTCACAGGGGGCCGATGGTTAGGGCACCCGCCTGAGAAGGGCCGTCAGCTTGCCCGTGCACACCAGGGCGAAGTCCTGCGGTCCCTCCAGCAGGTTGCGGGCGAAGACCTGGATGAGATACCTGCCGGGCGTCGGCGTCGGGAAGCGGACGACCTCCACGTTGTTGACGCAGTCCCAGGCGCGCAGCTGGGCAGGCAGACCGGCGTTGCCGAAGTGCTTGGTGCCGTCGGGGGCCTCCACCATCAAGCTGAGGTCGTTCTGCAGGGCCCGGCCCGGCAAGTCCGTGTACGCGAGGCACAGCCGCAGCGGCATGCCGGCCTCCGCCTCGACGGAGAAGCGGATTGGGGCGCCGGTCTTGTGCAGCTGCTGGGCGGGGGTCTCCCAGTTGTCAACGAAGCTGAGCACGAGGTCCGGGTTGCCAGGGTTGGGCACCGTCGTGGGCATGTGGATGGCGCCGAACCCCTGTTGGTAGTGCGGGTCGTGGGCGGTCGCGTCCTGGCCCGTCAGCGTCTTGGTCCCGTTGATGAGGGTGGCCTTGAGCAGGGCAGCGCTGGGTCTGGCTTGCTGCACCTGCATGTAGTACTCGCGGACCAGGGCGGCGCACCCCGCGACCAGCGGTGTGGCCATGCTGGTGCCGCCCATGAAGGCGTAGCTGGTGTTCGGGTGCAGGCCCCAGTAGTTCTTCGCTGGTGCGGTGGCCGAGCGCGCCGAGAGGATGTCGGTACCGGGGGCGACGACGTCGGGCTTGACCCGCCAGTCGTCGCAGGGGCCGCGGCTGCTGAACGCGGCCAGCCCCTGCGAGTCGCCGGAAACCCTCTCCCTTGCGATCGGCGGATCGGGGAAGGGGACGATCGGCCGATTGAGGGAGGGCCGGCGCTCGCGCCATTCACCCCAGGTGAGGCCTCCAACCTCCGATCCGTTGGTCCGACTGGTGCGGGAGGCGCCGACGGTCAGGGCGTTTTTGCTCGTCCCGGGGGACGCCACGGAGAGCCAGTCGACGAACCCTGGGGCCGAGTGCCGGCGCACCGCTGCCGTGCCCTCGTTTCCTGCCGCGATGATGATCAGCATGTCGCGCCGGCTGCGCATGTACGCGTCGACGTCGTCGGAGTTACCGGTGTACGCCCCTTCGGTCTCCGCCCCCCAGCTGTTGTTGTGGATGCGGGCGCCGGCTTGGAACGCGGGCTCGAAGAGGTCATGCAGGGACTGCGGCAGACGGAGTTCCCCCGTCCAGTCCAGGAGAGACTGGACGTACAGGGTCGCTTCGGGCGCGACGCCCCGTAGGGCGCCCGCGGAGGCGGAGCCGTCGCCGAGGAGGGAGCCGGACACGTGGGTGCCGTGGCCGTGAGGGTCGGACGTGTCGCCGGGCCGGCCCAGTGCCACCGCGTTGACGACGCGGCCGGCGAAGTCCGGGTGGGTGGAGTCCAGTCCGGTGTCGGCCACCGCGACGATCTGGCCCTTCCCGCGGAACGGCAGGTCGGCGATGCCGGGGTTGCCGTTCGCAGTGACGCCCAGCAGGTCGCGGGCGACGTCGTTCAGTAGCTGCGGCGGTACGTACTGGCTCATCTCGGAGACGCCCGGGACCTGTTTGATCTGGTTCTCGAGCGGGGAGCCGGCGGGCAGCCGGATGCGTAGGCGGCGTCTGCTTTCCGCCAGGATCGTTGCGGCGGGGTCGTCCACCCGGGCGGCGATCCAGTCCCGGACGGACGGGCGTACGGCCTCGTCGGTCACCACGAGGTCCCAGGTGCGGGTGGTGGGTTCTGCCTCCGCTGCTTCGGCGGCCTCGGGCCCGCCGCCCGGTTCGGCGGCCGCTAGGCGCACCGGAGCGGCCAGCCGCGGGCCGTAGCGCTCCACCGTTTTGACGAAGGGCAGGTTGATCACGGTCTCCGCCTGCTCGGGGGTCGCCGTGGCCAGGTAGGCACGGGAGGGTAAGGCCTGCTGCAGCACCATGCCGGTGGCGCGGATCTGCTGCCGGTAGGCCTCCAGTAGTGGCTCGCCCAGCCGCAGCACCCACTGGCCAGGCGTTCCCGGGGCGAGCGGGATCGCCTCGGCCTTGGGCGCGGCCTCCGCCGCGGCGCAGGCGGCGGAACCCGACACGGCGAGCGCCGAACGGCCCAGCGCCGACGACTCGACCTGGTCGAGCCGGTCGACCATCAGCCCGGCCTGCTTCAGACGCGGCAGGTCGCTCTCCTGGGCGTCCCCGACGACGAAGCTGCCGGTGGACGTGGCGTTTCCGAGGATGCTCAGTGCGGCGGCTTCTTCGGATTCATGCATGTAGTAGGCGATCACACGCACGCGCATTGGCGGTCGCCTCCTTTCGGAGCGCAGGAGCATGTCGAAGAGTGGCGTGGCTAGTGCGAGGCCGATGGCGGTGGCGGTGGCGGTGGCGGCGGTCCAGCGGGCAGTGGTGTCGTCGGTTAGCCCGGGAAACAGCCACAGGCCGCACACGATGGTGAGCAGGGCGACGGCGAGGATGATGACGACTGCGGTGAGCCAGCGCGCGCCGCGGCCTAACGTGCGGCCGGGGAATGGCGGTTCTGATGTGTCTTTCGGGCTCATGCTTCCAGCCTGCGCCGGACAGGCCGGCCCCTCCATAAGAGCTGTTTTAGACAATCGCCGACCACACCCCCTCCCAGCCGCAGCGTGGCCGGGGTTCGTGGGGACGGTACGGGGAGGGGGCGCGCGCGGGGCTTGCTGTGGGAGGGTGGTGGGGTTGGCGGTTGTCTAAAACAGGGGTCTGATCGGCTGGAGCGCGACCCACCGACGACCGTCCTACGGTCGAAGAGAAGGCCACAGGACCTCCCAACCACAGGGGGACCCAGGAATGCGCACGCGCTTAGGACTGCTGCTCGGCACCACCCTCCTCGCAGCCGCCGCCGTGGCGACCCCACCCACACCAAGCCACGCCGACACCGCGCCCGACCCGGCCACCGTCTGCCAGACCGGCGAGATGCAGATCCAGGCCGGACAGCTCGACGCCGCCGTCGAGACCTACAAATCAGCCAACCCCCAACCCGCCTGCGCCATCCAAGGCCTGCAGTACATCTCGGCCGCAGCGGACGCCGAAGGAAACCAACTGCTCCAACAAGGCAGCCTCGAAGCAGCGAAAACCGAGTTCCAGACGGCCCTGAACGCCAACCCCACCGACCCGAAGGCACTCGCGGGCCTCGCCACCATCGCCGCCCGCCAAAGCCACGAGGACGGCCTCTCATACGCGAGACCACGGTGGGATTCCTTTTACTCCGACTGGTTCCTCCCCCTCATCACGCTCCTGGCCGTCGCCGCAGCCTCCGCACTCATCCTGTTCTCCATCAGCGGATTGGCCACCCGTGTAGTGGTCCACGTCGACTCCGTCACCTGGACCCCCCGGTGGCGCCGGCCTCTGGGATGCATTGGCGTGCTGCTCCTCGTTGGTGCAGCCCTGATGCTCCCGATCTACCCCATGTTCAGACCGTTCCAGGCGAAGACGATCCCCCACTCCGTGGCCCCGATAGTCACCGGCGTCCTCCTGATCGCAGTGACCGCAGCAGCCCTGCGGGCCCAGTTCGTCAACGGCCAGGACATACCACCCAAGGGCTCTACAGATCCCCCCACGACAAGCGACCACGGCGGTCGGTGGCACCAGTACTGCATCAAACACCCCCAAAGCCGATGGTGTTACTGCATCAAACACCCGGGCAGCCGCTGGTGCTACAGCGTCAGACATGCGCTGGGGGACTGGGGATTCCGACTCCTTGCGCCGCTCATCCTCCTCGGCCTGGCAGGAACACTGATCTCCTGCTTCGCCCTTGCAGCGTCGGACGACCGTCTCCTCAGCGGGTACGCGATGCTCACCGCCGTAGGGGTCCTGCTGACCACGGCCGTCCTCGGGCAGACGCGCCGACTGCAGGTCGCGGTGCAGTCGCCGGCCGACTCCACATCCGCCCCGGATCCCGTCGACACCGACTACCTGCTCGCCCGGCTCCAGACCCTCGGCCGGGAGACTCCCAAGGAACTGAGCGCCACCGGATCGAACGGGTCCACCCCCCTCAGCACCGCCCTCAGCACCCAGGACCTCAGCCCCCTGCCGGCCGGCAAGGTCCTGGGCGCTCTCTCCAGCATGCTCTTCAACCTGCGGCCCGACCTGACCTGGCGTGCCCGGGCCTCACTCGTGGACGACAACCGCGTCGCCATCAGCCTCAGCCGGAACAACCGCCAGGCCGCCAGCGTCATCTTCAGCCGACGCGACCTCGGCCTGCCCGCCCTCGAAGACACCACCTCCGCCCGACGCGCCAAAGCCCAACTCCTGACCGGCGCGGCCGTCTTCATCCTGGTCGAGCTCAGCCGCCGTCATCCCGAACTCCGCGACGGCCTCTGCGGCGCACGCGAATGGCGAAGCGTCGCACTGCAGGTCATCGCCACCAGCACCTCACTTCTCGAACCGCCCGAGGACAAGACCCATAAAATCCAGCTCCTCGCCCGCTCGGT
This sequence comes from Kitasatospora arboriphila, assembly GCF_039528095.1. NCBI lineage: Bacteria > Bacillati > Actinomycetota > Actinomycetes > Kitasatosporales > Streptomycetaceae > Kitasatospora > Kitasatospora arboriphila. Next base: position 17,566 of record NZ_BAAALD010000071.1, on the reverse strand, counting down.
CAACGAGGACCCCGACAACGTGCTGGCACGGCTCGAACATATCTGGGCGGTCCAGCAGAGCATCGACCTCGACGACCCGCAGTATCAGCGGTTCACCCAAGACCTGGACCGGGAGCTGTCGAACATGCCCCCGAAGTGGACGCTGCTAAGGCTTCGCGGTCGGCACCACAGTGCCGCCCAGTGGATCAACCTTCACGTGCGTTCGAGACTCGACCCGGAGGCAACACCGCTACAGAGCTGGTATCGCTTGTATCGGGCCAAGGTGTCGGTCAGGTGTTTCCGAGACGAGTTGGAGGAGGCCTGCAGGAAACTCCGTACCCGTGAGGGCACGTCTGAGCTTCGTCTCTTGGTAGCTCAGAGCAAGCCCATCGCCGCATCCTTCGAGGCGTGCCTCAAAGAGCTGTCGGACAGGAGATCCCGGATCGATCGGAGCAAGGAACCGACACCGCTGCTGGCTTATGAATTCGCATGTCTGGACACCATCAAACGACTTGTTACCAAACAACCTCAGTCGGCCAGGTCCAAGGCGTTGCACGACCTCCGGCTGGCGCTGCCCACCGCCGACGACAAGGAAGAAGCTTGGAATGACCCGTGCCTGAGCCCCCTGCGCGAAGTCAGTGCGTTCCAAGAACTTACGGGCCACACTCTCCCGGCGAACATCCTGGACCTTCCCGCGTTCGACTCATGCCGAAACAATCTCAAAGAGGCCGGCCTGGGCAACGCAAGCGAGCTCGTTCGCTTGACCTCCACCCTTCTTCAGCGCTACGAGCTCGCAAGGTACCTGAATGTGCCCCTACTCCAGATCGAGCACTACCGCAACATCGCGCAACTCGCCGAACGACTCTCCAGCCAAAACGGGCAACTCAGGATCCCACCCGTTGTCGGGCTGCTACTCCAGGAAGGCATCGACTCTCCAGCCCGTCTCGCAACGCAAGACGCCGATAAACTCCACGCCCGCCTCCGGGCACAAGCCGCCGACATTGGCGTACAGATCCCGGAAGATTCCGCCTGGCTCAAAAAGGTAATCCAGTCCGCCCCGAACCCGATCAACACCACCCATGCCTGGGTATTCCACGATCTGCGAGGGCTACCGCACAACCTGCACCCGCACTTTCCGTCGATCCTCAGATTCTGGCACCGCCTCCCGGCTCTCGCTAATCAGGCTGCACCTGGGAACAACCAGTCGGCGCATCAAAGCAAGCCGCGGCGTGATGAAAGTTAGCGTGACGGAAGGCGGCAGATCATGACCGAGACATCGCACTGGAAGCAAGAGAAGGTCCACTGGAAGTCTCTCACAAGAGTCGCTGTAGCCGATGTGATGATTGCGTTCACCGCCTTAGGAGGAGGCGACGGACGCCCAGTGCAATCCAACCCACTACTGAGGTTGCCGCCTGCTGCGACAATGTCTTCGGACACGCGCAGCCCCAAGGAGATGGAAGCTGAGCGGCTGGGTGGAGCGAGCCAGGAAGTCTTAACGGAAAAGCTGCCAAGCCCTGGCGATACGGATCGTATCCTTAAAAGTCTTCGCCGCGCGCCGGAGATCATCGCCCATTTGACCGAGAACCTTTCGGACCTCGCCGACAACGATGGCATCTACAAAGTAATCACGGCTGGTAAGCGCGCTCACGAAATCGACGACGACAGAGCCGAGCAGGAGCATTTCGGGTGACCGCCCACTACCCCGCTGCGATGCGCTGCTTCCAGGCGAAGCTGGACCGCGGCACGTCCAGGGCAAGTGTGACGCGCTGCCGCTCGGCGTCTGCTGCGCCGCCGCGTGCGCGCGTTGATCGCCGCGCTCACCGAGACTGCCCGGCGGGGGCCGCCCTTCATGCGTTACGGATCCAGCGGACGGATCTCCCCACTCACTCGCAAGCTGATCGTCCACGCCTTCGAGGGCCTGGACGCCGCCCGCGTCCGCGGTAGGGCTCAGCGGGCAAGCCACTGCCCCCCCCCCCCCCCCCCCCCCGAGATCATCTGGGCCGCCTGCAGCATGCTCTCCCCAGCCCGAGCACTCGATCATTTCGATCGCTGCGTCAGCCCCCCGGCACCCTCTACAACCACATGCCCGACCTGCAGAAACTCCGTGCCGCCAGCCGCATCCCGGAGCAGCTCACCGGCTGACGCTCTTGCTGCTGGCCGTTCCGATCCCGGAAGCCCACATCATGGACGCCTCGGCGCTGGAGGCGTACGGCAAGCAGGAGGACGCACTCTCGGACGGTGCGGAGCGGTGGCGTCATTGAAGACGGAAGTCGACCGTACCTTCGGGAGAGCATGATCCGTCCGGGATGGCAGCTTCAGTCTGGCCGTCAGATGCTCTACACCGCCACGCGGTTGCCATAACGAGACAATCAGCATGAACCGGACAATACTGTGCCGGGTGAGGCCACGTGTAGGTGCTGGTCGTGCTCGGGTCGTAGGGCGACAGCTCCGCAGATGTGGCAGTGGGAGTCGCCGCTTGGGAGATCCCGGTGGCCGGCCCGAGGCCCCTTGGAGGGTGTAGTGCGCTTCGTGACCCGTGCAGAACAGGACGAACTGACGGAGAGACACGGCCACTGGCGAGTCTCGCCACGCCTGACCCTCAACGACAGCTACTTCGATGGTGAGCCGCTTCCCCGCGAGATCCTGCCGCGCCACTGGAAGCCGGAAGGAGACGTCCACGGAGGACGGAGGATCTCACGGTCGACGGACAGCACCCGGTACTTCACCGGGCCGCAGGTGCTCATCCTGCGCGACGACATGCGACGCAGGACATGGGCCGCGAGCGTCGAGCACCACCGGCTGCTTTTGAGCAGCTACTTGCAGCCCGCCGCCTCCGAGGCACAAATCGGGCGCCAAGTCCTCGCCGAGGGCGCGATCTGGCGCTACCACATCGCACTGAACAAGTACACGGGGCAGGTCGACGCCACCTGGATCACCCGTCAGGACGGCAAGGGCGAACTCTGGCACGATGGCGCTCGCGTTCCCTCAGAGGGCAGCAACATCGACTTCCCGTTCTTCGCCTACAGCCAGGTGCCGATCGGACTGGTACAAACCGAGGAACCGCCCTACGGGGTCCTCGGATACAAGTGCCGTGACACCGGGCGCATCTACGTCAGACGCGTCGAAGGCCAGGACATGGCACCGGAGCAGGTCCTTGTGGACGAGGACACAGTCGGTGGGGTCTCCTTCGGGATCTCCGGCCACGACGTCGTCTGCCGCGTTGACCTCCTGCGGGACGGCCAGCTCGTCCCGGCCCTGTGCACCTCCCGCGACGGGGGACGATCCTTTGACCCGCCGCAGCCCATCGACCTCACCCCGGCCACCAAGCAGGGTTTCATCCCTCACCCCGGCTACCAGAAACCGATCGTGGACAAGGGCGGAGCCTTCCACGCCCCCATCGGGATGCAGAGCGACAACGAGGCCCTGGCGTTGAATTACGTCGTCGCCTCAGACCTGCTGGTCGAGGCCATCCGGGTCAAAGGTGAGCTGAACAAGACCGAACTGGAGGTCTTCCCCAGCACCCTGGGCAGCGGCAATACCTTCGGCAACGGTGTCAGCGACGGCCACGGGCTGATCATGGTGGTCAGCACCACCGATGGAAAGCTCTTCTCCAGCAACTCGTCGGCCGGCGGCGGGCACTTTCCGGAGCCACAGCTGCTCAACCACGAAATGCCCCTGGTCTGCAACTTCTCGGCGTCCGAGTGCTACAGCAGCGGCCTGATCCCCAATGTGGTCAGCATGGACTACCTTGTCGTCGAGGCCGACGCGGTCGGGCGACCGCGCTCCGGCGAGGTGTTCATCGAGACCTGGGACATGCCATTGCCGCTTCCGAAGGCAAGTGCGCAGGCGAACGGCAGCCGCGTCGAGGTGAAGATCATCAACGATGCTGACCTCGAACCCGGCAAGGTGACCTTCAGCTTCGACGACCCCACGGTCAACGTCACCGACGTCAAGATCTCGGACCTGCGCCACGCCACCGTGCACACGGACCGCGAGGACCTGCAGGGCAAGACCCTCACCTTCGACGTCCTGACCCTCTTCCACCGCCACTACGGCGAGGCCCTGGTGAAGTGAGGAAGGGCGCCCGAGGCCTCTAGCAGTTCGCCGGCCCCAGTGCTATCCCGTCCCACGGGGCGGCGGCTGGGGCCGGCGAACTGCTACAGGCCAGCCGCTCAGTCGTCCGTGGCCACGCTCGGCAGACCGCCGGTGCTGCGTCATTGGTTGTGGACGGCCTGCGGCAGCACCCTTGATGCCCGCTCTTTGCCACCGGCGCAATGCTATTGCTGTGACAGCCCATGTTGGATCTGCAGGGTCCGGGCCATACGACCGGCCATCACACCGTCCCCGCGCAGCAGCCCTCCTCACGGGGCCAACCACGACATCCCCAGCGACAACCTCGAACTCATCCTCGTCGGACAGGCCCCATTTGCCCTGAACCCGCGCACCGCGAATGGCACGACCGTCGCTCGGTGACCCGCCAGGGCAGAGAAGTGGGAGGATCGGTGTGGCTCCCGGGCCACCCATTGCCTGCCCGGGAGCCACTCGCGACCGCCACGGCGGCGGGCCGGCTGCGCGTGCGGCGACGGCCTCCCGGGCGTCCGAGACATTCAGCGTGACCAGAGGTGCCGCAGAAGTTCCTCGCGGAGCCGCTTGATGAGCTGGTCAGGGTCGGCGAGGTCTTCGACGGGCAGGCGCACGACCGGTACGCCGCAGCGCTGCCACTGCAGGTCGCGGTTGCGGTCGTCGGCGTAGCGGCGGGACTGGCGGTGGTGCGGGCCGTCGACCTCGAAGATGACGGCGCGGCCGTTGCCGAGGACGGCGATGTCGGGGGTCCAGGTGTGGCCGGCCCGAAGCCGCACACCGGGGAGGGGTGCGATGGCGATCGTCTTGTCTTCCTGGGCCTCGCCCTGTAGGTGCTTCAGGGCGAGGTAGACGGTGTGCTCCTCCTTGCTGGCAAAGGCCAGCCCATCCTCGGTGAGGACGGTCGGTGCGGTGCGCTCCCGGCGTGCCTGGTTCGTCGGGCGGTCGGCTGCCCGGCTCGCATACTGTGCGCGCCAGTCCGGCCCGATCTCGGGAAGGACCTCCCTGATCTCCAGACGGTTGGCGTGCTGGAAGCCCCGCCGGCGGGCGACTTCCAGGAGCACGTCGCTGATCAGTCCGTACATCGCGTCGGTGAACGCGGACATCAGGTGGCTCTCCATCAGGAGGACCACTCTCAGAGACGGAGCTTCGTTCCAACCCCAAGGAGCCCGTTCGATGTCGATCGCTGTGGCGTCCATGAGTAGTTGGTACGCCTCGTGCTCGCCGCGCCGGTCGAGCAGTGCCACCGTCTGGCCGAGAACCATGTCCAGTTCCCAGGCCTCCTCTTCCTCTATCCCCATTCGATCAGGATGGCAGCGCTGCCCGACACCAGGGGAGCGATCTGCTAAGCACCGGCCGTTGATCCCGGCGTTCGTCGGTGCCCTGGTCGGCTACCTGGTGACCGACCAGGTCCAGACGCACCAGGCCGAGCCGATGGAGGAGGTCCTGCGCCGGCTGCGCGAGCTGTCCCAGCCCCCGGCACCGCCGCCGGGGGGCGCGTGAGCTTGGTCCGCAGGAGCCCCGGCCGGCGCATCCCCGCCGCACGCGGCAATTGGTTTGCGGCCGACAGGCCGCGGTCGGCAACCTGCCGCAGTGAACCCCTCCGCAGCGAAAGGCACCCGCGTGACCCCTGCCAGCCCCACCACCGTAGACCCCGACCAGATCACGACCGCCCTGATCGGCTTCCACCGCGCCGTCCTCCGCCTCCAGGCCGACGCCGCCGCATCCCCCCAGGACGACGACGGCCTCACCGTCCTCGCCTCCGCGACCGAGTGCCTGTTCTGGGCCTGCGCGATCGAAGAGGCCGCACGAGACGACCAGACCTACGCCACCGGCGCCGACTCCTACGGCCGCTCGCTCCTCACCGGAGCCCGATGGGCCCGCAACCAGGCCACCCATCGACTCGCGTTCGTCGTCACCAAGCCCGACGACGACAGCCAGCCCGAGGCCGTTTGGCGGCCGGCCACCGAGCTGCCCACCCCCGACTGGGAATCGCCGAAGCAGCGCGCGGCCTACGACACCCACCTCGCCGGTCAGCCCGTGCTCCGCACCTTCCAGCACATCGCGTCGTTCTTCGCCCACGAGCAGAACCGGCACGGCTCCTTCCTCAACACGGCCGCGAAGGGCCTGGCCGACCTCCGCAACCTCGACAAGTAACAGCCCGCCCAGTCAGAAGCCGGCGGCCGGCCAAAGCCAGCGCCCAGGGCGCTCTCCCCCCGCCTCGCGGAGCCTGCAGGGTGAGCCACAGGGGAGTCACGAAAGGTCGCGCGGTGTACCTTTAGGGACCGTGCACCGAGGTCCGACCGGCTCCGCCGCACGACCACACGAGCACAGAAGAGGGGCCGCCCTCGTGGTTTCCTAGGCCACATCGAGGACGACCCCGTTCACCGCAGGATCGCGGCCCGGTTCCAGCCGGGCCGTTCTGCTGTCCGCGACCTCAGATCACGCCGAATGCGTGCAACAGGTCCGCCAACAGAACCGCTGTCTTGACCACCAGCTCCGCGGTCTTGATCAGCCTCTCCTTGCGGCGCTCCGCCTCCCCCCTCGCCGGCTCGCTGGACCCTTCCTGCGGATCCTGCTCGCTCTGCTCGGTACTTGGCATCGCGCCCCTCCTCAACCTCGGCGATGACCGCCGGACCGGCGGCCCAATGGGTTGCCCGGGTGAGGTGGTGGTGCTGAGGAGAACCGTACGCGCTCCCACCCCCCGTTACTCAAACGTCACCAACCGAACAGCACGTCAGAACTGCACGCTGCATGTCGAGTCCGGAGAACGCGCAGGTCAGAGCGAGTGAAAGATTTCACCCGGCCAAACTCAGCGAGACCGCGAAACCGCGAGACGGCAGAGACGTCGGTGAATTCGACCACCGAGTGCACGACCGCGCTGCGCGGCGGCAGCGCGCAGCTGCATGATCCGCTCACTCGCTCAATGTCGAGCGTCGGGAAGCTCGCCGCGGGGGCTGCCCTAGCTGTTCGGTTGCCCCGGCAGACCGTGCGCATGGAGACGGCCCCTGCAATGTCGACCGGCTGCACGTCTACGACCCCGCTGGCAGTCAGTCCCGCGCGTGCTCCTTCTCCTTGAACTCCCGGCCGAGGGTGTCCTGCAGGGCCACGTACAGGTGCTGGGGGTGCGGGGTCGCGCTCGACACCTCAAGGTCTCGCCACTCCCGGACGATGCCGTCCTCGCCGACGGCGTCCGCCCGCATCAGCGACCACGCGCTGTCGGACCGGTAGAGGGTCCATTCCACGCCCTGGTAGGTGAGGGTGATTTCGCAGCCGCAGCCGAAGCCCTCCTCGTACTTCTCGGCAAGGGTGGCCGCCGCCGGATGCTGACGCTCGACCAGCCTTCCCACGGGCTCGGTGATGAGCTGGGCGAGGCGCACGAGCGTGTCGTGCGGGTCCGTCGGAAGTTCGAGCGTCGGCGGTGCCGCGTCGGTCAGGGCGACAAGCTGCGTGGCGTGTTGGGCGAGGGCCAGGTCGACGAGGTCCGCGGCCGCGTGGGCGTGGTCCGGTGCTGCGGCCAGGTTCTCGCCGGTGTGGGGTCGCCGTAGTAATGGCCGCAAAAACCTACCTGGCCGTCCGGGGCGTCCTTCAGCATCCTGCTGCTGGCAGAACGAAGCCGGACTTGCAGCCCGGATCCCGCGGTTCCGGTCCGCCGCCATCGGTGCGACAGCTACGGTGAGGGCCGTGCCCGAGCCTGACACGACATCAGCTCCGCCCCCGCCGGCTCCCGCGCCGCCCCCGGCGGTGCCGCCACCCCCGACCTGGGAGCAGCGGATCAGGAGCCGGTGGGCCGAGCGTCACGCGTTGGGCAGGCTCCCGTACTGGCTGCTGACACGCGCGAGCTGGGTCCTGGGCCTGTGCGCCGCGTTGTTTGTCCTGAACGCCGTGCTGCTGAACAGCGCGGCGAAGGCCTACGACGTAATGATCGGCATCACCTCGCCCGCCGACCCCAGCGTCGATCCGCACTGGTCTGCCTGGTTGCTGTCCGTGGCTGGTTGGGGAGCGATCCCGGCGTTCGTCGGTGCCATGGTCGGCTACCTGGTGACCGATCAGGTCCAGACGCACCAGGCCGAGCCGCTGGAGGAGGTCTTGCGTCGGCTGCGCGAGCTGTCTCAGCCCCCGACACCGCCGCCGGGGGGAGGCGCGTGATCACGCTGCACGACCTGCACAAAAAGGGTGGCCAGGTCGAGGATGCGGTCATGGCCTTCGGCTGCCTGCACTCGCTCACCCCCGCCGGCTCGGAGCCGGACTGGGAGCGCGCCGAACAGCACTGGAGAGAGCTGGTGACCTTCGTACTCAAGCGCGCCGCCCCAACATCGAAGAGCACTCGCGCGGCGGCGCTGCGCTGGGCAGAGAACGCCACGGCCGACCTGCTGTTGACGTTCCACGCCGTGCCCGGCTCGCGGTGTCCCATCTGCACCGGGCTCACCGGAGCCTGAGGTCCTACTGTGGAGAGCGACATGGCGGAGAACGTGGAGGAAAACGAGCTCCGGCGCGCGGCCGAGGTCCTGCGTGGCGTGCTGTATCTCGCCTGCCCCGGCGCCCCAGCCCAAGCCCTCACCGACACCGCCCGGGCCATCGCCCGGCGGTCAGAGAGCAACGAGCTCCCTGACCAGGCCCCTAGCCGGGCCAGCGATATCACGCGCCCCAGGAAAGCGGCACTTCACAGTCTTTCCCTGAGCGGCGCCATCCTCACAGGCGCCGATCTGACCGGCGCCGACCTGGCACTCGGCGATCTGGCCGGCGCCGACCTGACCGGCACCCTCTTGGCTCGCGCCAACCTGGCCGGCGCCGGCCTGACCCGCGCCGACCTGACCGGCGCTAACCTGACCCGCGCCGACCTGGCACTCGCCGACCTAACCGACGCCCGTCTGCTCGGCGCTGGCCTGTTCGGCACCGAATTGATCAACGCCAACCTGACTCGCGCGAACCTGACCGGCGCCCACCTGATCGTCGCCATCCTCACCAACGCTGACCTGACCAACGCTGATCTGACCGGCGCCGACCTGTCCGGCGCCATCCTGACCGACGCCGTCCTGACCGGTGCGACCTGGAACAGGGAGACACTCTGGCCCGGCGGCATAAGGCAGCGGCTACTGGCGGTCTCGGAGGAGGTGCACCCTGGCGTGTACCAGATCCGCGGCAGCTCTGCCTCCGATCGCAGCGACACCCTGGTCTGACCTACCCAGCAGACTGGTCCTGGGATTGGTGCAGGACCTGCCTGTCGACCCAGCGACCGTATCCTGATCGCGCCGCAGGACACGGAGGGGGAGGTGCACGGTGGCGACACCCGCGCGGAGACACCGCTGGCTCGCGGAGCACGCCGACCGGCCGCTGGAGTCGGAGGTGCGGCTGTGGACGCTGGAGATCGAGGAGGAGGTCCAGCGGTTCCTGGAGAACCTCTCCGACGACGAGTACGGCACGGTCAGCTTCCACGCCGAGCGCCTCGCCGAGGCCGGCCGCGGCCTGACCGAGCCCTACGTGAAGCGGCTGGAGCACCAGGTGTTCGAGCTGCGGCCGAAGGCCTTCCGCATCACCTTCCTGGTGGACGACGCGCGGCACACCGTCGTGATGCTCACCGCGTTCCGCAAGACCAGGGACAACGACGTGCGGCAGAAGGAGCGCGCCTACCGGGCGGCGGAGCAGTGCCTCTCCCACCACAGCGGTGCGAGGGAGCATGATGTGTGGAGCAGGACGACGAAGGGCGGCCGGTGATGGCACGGCGCGGTGACACCCACACCCGGTGGGAGATCGGCGAGGACTGGCACGAGCACCCCTCGTACATCGAGGCGGCGTGGTGCGCGGCGCTGGCTGGCGCGGTCTACCAGGAGCGCGTGAAGCGCGGGTGGCGGCAAGAGCAGCTTGCCGAGGCGGTCGGGATCACCGAGGACCAGGTCGAGGAGATCGAGGAGTCCGCCGTCTATCCGACGCCCGACATCCTGCAGCGCCTTGGCCACGCCTTCGACGTGAACGTCCTGGTCGTCACGGACGAGCCGCTGCCGCGGCTGGAGTTCGTCGGCCGCGGCACCGACCACCGGGCCGCCTGATCTTCTGAGCCGGAACGGCCCGCCCGCGAGTAGCGCGGGTGGGCCTTCTGTCTGGCGGCCCGGCGGGGTCACCGGGTGTGCCGGTGACCCCCTACCAACTGAATTCAGTGGCCGTGGCGCCAGGGCCTGTACCAGGCATAGACCGCGAGCACGGGCACGGTGAGCTGGCCCGTGCCGATGAGGCCCGCGATCACGGGGTCGACGCCCCGCCAGATGAGACCGGCGACGAACAGGCTGTCGGTGCCCAGGGCGACCGCGGCCCAGGGGATGATGGGGCCCCTGAGCGGCGGCGCCGGCGTGTTCGGCCGGATCGGGCTCGCGGCGGGCGGCTGGTTGTATGGCACGATGTATCTGTCCCTTCGTAGATGAGCCGTGGAGCGTCTCGCCGCGCAAGGGCAGCTTGAAGAAGGGCCGTCTGGCAGGACGGCCCTTTTGCGTGCCCGAGCGGGGCGATCTGGGACCAGCTTAGAGCACTCCAAGAGGCCCGCTTAACCGCCCGTATGCGACCCATTACAGGCGCTACAAGGATTCTTGGAGCGCGACTCGTCGACTTAAGTCATCGGGAAAGTGCCAGGTCAAAACGGATCTTAGGCCCGACCTGCGGAAATGCGCAGCCGCGCTCACAAGGAACTGACACAAGTGCATTTGGCCAAATCCCTTGGGGTTCTTGCCGGTCACGGAAAGTTCCAAAAGAGATCATTGCGGCCTCGCTTGCGGGCGCCCCGCCACCCTCGACTCGAACATGAGCGCTATGCGGCGTGCCGGCGATGGTCCGGGTCCGGTACGCCGGGCTCGCTCCGGACGGACCTGGCCGGTGGGCGGCCGCCTCCGGACGGGGGTGGTGCGGGCGGGTGGCCGGGCGCGGCCGGGCGGGTGACTTCTTCGGGATGTCGGCCGGGTGCGGGCGGCGGGGTGTGCCAACGGTGGAAGCGCGGTGCCCCGGGGCGCCGGCCGCCCCATCGCCGATCTCTCGGGGAGTGTTCCGCCGTGCCTGTCGTGTCCGTCGCCCACCGGATCCTGCAGTTACTCCTCGCCCTCGCCTGCGCCGCGGGCCTGTGGACGGCCTTCGCCGGCTCCGCGCAGGCAGCCCCTGCGGGTGCCGCGTCCGTCGCCGTGGGCGCCGCCGCCGCGGCGAACGGCGGGCAGGGCGCCGACTGGGACAAGGTCGCGGCGTGCGAGAGCGGCGGCCGCTGGCACGCCGACACCGGCAACGGCTACTTCGGCGGCCTCCAGTTCGACCGGGCCACCTGGCGCGCCAACGGCGGCACCGCCTACGCGGCCCGGCCCGACCTCGCCAGCCGCGAGCAGCAGATCGCCGTCGCCGACCACCTCGCCGCGCGCCGCGGCCTCGCACCGTGGCCCGTCTGCGGGGTCCGCGCCGGACGCACCGGCCCCCACCACCACACGGTGCCCTCGCCGCGACAGGAGCAGCAGCAGCCCGCCGCCCGGCAGTCGGTCGCCGGCCAGAGCACGGCCACCGAGACGCCTCCCGCGGTCGACGGCACCATCGTGGTCCAGGACGGCGACACACTCGACGGCATCGCCCAGGCCCTGCAGGTGCCCGGCGGCTGGCCCGCCCTCTACGCCGCCAACCAGGACACCATCGGCGACAACCCCGACCTCATCCTCGCCGGACAGCCCCTCCGCCTGCCCTGACTGCCTGCTGCCCTTACGGCCCTCCCTTTGCGGCTGGTGACAGAGTTCTTACCGGCACCCCTCGTTGGTCATTAGGCACCCACTGACCAGGGGGTGATGCGCCAGGACGGGCACTGTGCCGTTCCACCAGGCGTGCCGCTCCCGCGCGCGCAGGAAGCGCTGGGACCGGTCCTGATCAGGGAGAGCAGGGCCGAGGCGTTCTGGCAGCGCACGCGGGTTTAAGGACGTCCCGCCCGGGAGTGATGTCGGCCGGGCGGGACGTGTGGGCGTCAGGGGTTGGAGCGCCGACGGGTCGGGGGGCGCCGGGCGGGCACTGCGGGGTGGGCGTTCCGGGGCTGGCGGGAAGCAGAGGCCTCTCCCTGGCTGTACTGCAGAAGGGTCTTGGCGTAGCCGGTGTGGGCGCCGAGGATCCGCAGGGCGCGGTCGGTGCCACAGGCGAAGAACGGGAGGACGGTAAGGGCAGGCACCGCGGACAGGGTCAGCAGCACGAGGGCCGGGGTGAACAGGGTCAGAAGCAGGGTGCGCTGCAGGACGCTGAGCATCGAGGCTGTCAGCGGGATGGGCATCTGGGTCTCCATAACGACGTGAATCGGTGGAGGCCCAGCTTTCGAGGTGGTCTGATTGTCCATCAACGTGGCTGGGGTGTTTCCGCTGGTGGCGCACTGGACAACCAGGGGGCCGGGGCGGACAACCCTCTGGGGAAAGGCCGGGAGATGGGGCGATCGCAGGGTGGGTTCAAAGGGAGGACCCCGGAGGCAGATCGCCTAGCGGCCTGGTTGAGGCAGCGTGCCGATGGCCGGACGGTGCGTGGACTCCGGGACGAGGTGGGTGGGTCTGCTTCAGCGTGGAGCACCTATCTGTCCGGGGAAACCCTCGTTCCGGCGGATCTGCTGAAGAAGATGATCTGGGTCGTCGAGCGGCCGGAGCTGCGAGAGCGGCGTCTGGCGGAGGGCAGCAGGCTACTGCGGGAGGCCAGGGAGTCCCTGACCCGCTCCAAAGGGAACCCACCTGGTGTGCCGGCGCCCCGGACCGAGTCCGAGCTGATCCAGTTGCAGAAGGAGCACATCGAAGCGCTGAAAGGCGTCAACCAGGCGCGGCAGGCTCTCGGGGTGTCCCAGCAGGTGATTCAGCTGCTCCTGGGCTATATCGCGTCCTTGCAGGCCCGGGCCGAGTTCCTGGAGGCGGCGCTCGGCAGGGCGGGCGGGCAGGCAGGCGGCCGGGAGCCGCAGGAGCTGCTCGACCGGTTGGCGAAAACGGAGGCCCAGCTCGTCACCACGCAGCTCAAGCTGGAGCGGGCGCAGTCGGCGCGCTCTGTCGCGGAGGACATCACCGCCACGGCACTGGCTAGGGCCGAGACCCTCGAACGCGAGCTTCAGGCCCGCCGGCAATCCGAGAGCGACAACGGCGAGGTGGACGGGGAAGGCCCGTTCGGGTCTCTGCCCGGAGAGAAAGGCCCGTCCGAGGTCGAGATCGACGCCGTGCTGGAGCGGGTGAACGACTACCAGGACGGTCTGGACGAGTCTCTGGCAGAGCTGAACAGGATCTTCGGCCCCGTTCGTACGCCATCACAGGGAGAAGGCAAAGGCACAGGTCCCCGCGTTGTCCAGGGGCAGGTGCTGGACAACACGAACACTCCGGACAACGGTGCCCCTGAGGTGGACAACACGGTGTCGGCCGATGTGGCCTTGGTGCCCACCGTCGCTGCGACACGACCCGTGCTGGCTGCGGGCCAGCCCCCGGCGACCCGCACCACCACGCAAGGCTCTCCAACACACCCCCGTCAGTCGCCCCCGCACCGGAGCGGATGGAAGGGCCTGCTGAAGGGACTTCGAAAGCTCATCGACGGGGTCGTGGCGGTAGGCATGTGGGCTCTGCCCGTGGCCCTCGTGATCGGCGGGATCATGTGGATCCTGATCCTGAACCAGAACGACACCGGCTACCGTTCGGCCCCTCACTGCGAGGCCGTGGCCACACAGCAAGGCACCGACTGCCTGGCCACGGAGACCGGCCGGGTGATCAAGAAGATCGAGCACGGGGACGAACCGACGGAGCTCAAGATCGAACGAGCCTCTGGACGGCAGGAAACCGTCGACGCCGGCCCACTGGCCGAGATAGTCCAGGCCGACGCCAACATCACCTTGTCGGTGTGGAAGGGCAAGGTCGTTCAGATCAGTGCGGCAGGCAGGACGAACAGGATCCCGCACATCTCCACGTTGCTCGCGCTGGCTCCCGCGTTCCTCATCGGGGGCGGGACATGGTGGATCCTGACGCTGTTCAGCGAGCTTCTGGGAAGGAGTACCGGCGCTGGCATCTCCTACATGATCGGCGTAATCGTTTGGTCGGACACCATTGAGGGCGGGCTCAAGGACATGTCCCTGACGTGGGGCGATGGCGCAGGCTGCTTTGTACTCTGGGCAATGGTTATCGGGGCTTGCGCTGGCTTCATGTTGATCTTCGATGTCTGGCGGAAGCGCGGACGCAAACGCCGTTGACCCCGGAGGACGCTCTGTAGCACCCGATATTCCGGTGGTCGGCCGGCCGGTGCAGGTCGGTGTCCAAGGGCGCTCACCGATCCCGCTACTCGTCGTTCCAATCCTCTACCGACCCCAATTGCATCGGATGCGAATAGGCGACGGCGGTCCTGGAACTCGTTGAGCGCCGACTGCTGCCGGCCTGCCAGGGACGTTGCACCTGGCTGCGCGTGGGATCACGGTAGCGACTGCGGCGGCCTATCTCGGACTCCTTCACTCCATCGAGCGATTGAGCTGGGGAAACGCCGCCGGCTCGCATCAGATGCGAAAAACTCGCGTCCAATGCGATCGACGGAGAGTGATGGCGGATGGGTCAGGACGGCCTCGCACCGGGGTCTGCTCGTTTCCACCTGGTCGACGGTCTGCCGATGCTGCGGCCGGACGAGCAGGTCTTCGAGGCGATGCTCCAGGGCTGGCGCAACCAGCAGCTCGCACGGAACCTGTCGCCCGGGTACGTCTGCGACCAGGAGCGGACGGTGCGGGCCTTCACCCGGCACGCCGATGTCCTGCCGTGGCAGTGGACGCCGCAGCATGTCGACGAGTGGTCGGCGGATCTGCGCTCGGTCCACGGCTGCGTCCGCTCCACGTTGCGCAACTACCAGGGCGCCGTAAGGCAGTTCTGCGACTTCCTGACCAACCCGGCCTACGGGTGGGCGGAGGAGTGCCTGCGCCTGTTCGGCACGCACCCGGTCCAGGTGGTCCACGAGTGGAACGCGGCGGTGCATGCGGACGAGGCCGAGGGCGAGCCGGAACGCCGGGCGTTCACCAAGTCCGAGCTGGAGGCGTTCTTCGACTACGCCGACGATCAGGTCCTGCGGGTCAGCGGCAAGGGCCGCAAGGGCTGGCTGCCGGCCTTCCGCGACGCCGCCCTGTTCAAGACCGCCTACGGCTACGGGCTGCGGCGCAACGAGACCCGCATGCTCGACCTCACCGACTTCGGCCGCAACCCCGAAGGGCGCGAGTTCGGCGAGTACGGCACCCTCCAGGTCCGCTACGGCAAGGCGAAGAAGGGCTCGCCGCCCAAGCGCCGCAGCGTGCTGACCGTCTGGCGGTGGACCCCCGACACCGTCGACGAGTGGATCAGCGAGGTCCGGCCCGGCATGCGGCACGCCACTGGCCCAGCCCTCTGGCCCTCCGAACGGGGCCTACGGGTCGGGCTCCAGCGCCTGGATTCCCGCTTCGCCGCCTACCGCGATGCCCTCGGCCTCGACCCGGCCCTGGAGTTCCACTCCCCGCGCAGGTCCTACATCACCCACCTGATCGAGGCCGGCTTCGACCCGCTGTTCGTGCAACACCAGGTCGGCCATGATCACGCGTCCACCACCGCGATCTACACCTGCGTGTCCTCCGACTTCCGCACCCGCACCCTGCGTCGCGTCCTGGACGCCACCGTCGAGGCCGCGCTGCGGCCGGGGAGGATCTCCTGATGCCACGCCAGATCGGCTACCGGTGGCGCCTGCGCGAGCTGATGGCCTCCCGCGGCATGTTCACCGTCACCGAGCTGATGCCCCACCTGTCCGAGCGTGGCATCACGCTCTCCGCGTCCCAGGTCCACCGCCTGGTCTCCGGCACCCCAGAACGGCTGTCGCTGCCGGTGCTGGCCGCGCTCTGCAACATCCTCGGCTGCACGCCCACCGACCTGATCGCCACCTCGGCCGAGAACCTGACCGCCCGGCGGGCGGTCGGCCAAGACGCGCCGATCAACCTGGCCGCCCGCCGCCCCAAGCGGGTCAGGCTGACGGAGGACTGAGCGGTGACGCCGGAGGAATACGAACGCTGGCACCTCCGCACGTGCGCACGGTGCGGCCGGCGGGCGGCGAAGTCGGCCGAGTGGTCCGACGGGCCGATCTGCCGCACCTGCTACGAGCGCGCCATGCGAGTCCGGGGCTACTGTCCGGGCTGCGGCACCGACCGGCTGCTGCCCGGCCGCGATCCGGACGGTGTCCCGGTCTGCCGGGACTGCGCGGGGATCACTCGTGACTTCTTCTGCGACCGCTGCGGCTTCGAGGGGATGCTGCTCGGCCGCCGGCTCTGCGAACGCTGCACCCTGTCCGACCTGCTCGCCGACCTCCTCGACGACGGCAGCGGCCAGGTCCACCCTCAGCTGGCACCCCTCATGGACCTCCTCCTGGATCTCGACCGTCCGAAGAGCAGGCTGATCTGGCTCCGCCGCCCCAACGTCATCCATCTTCTGCAGGGACTGGCGAGCGGTCGCGTCCCGATCAGCCACGAGGGCCTGCAGCAGCAGGAACACTGGCGCACGGCCGCCCACCTGCGCGACCTGCTCATGGAGAGCAACGTCCTGCCACCAGCCGACCGGCGGCTCCTGCTCTACGAACGCTGGCTCGCCGAGCGCCTCGCAGCCGTCGAGGACCCCGCACGACACCAACTCCTGCACCGATTCGCCACCTGGCACCAACTACGGCGTCTGCGATCGAAGGCCAACGCCGGACCGCTCGGACGATCCCCCACCTCCGAGGCTCGGCAGCAGATCACCCAGGCCGACGCCTTCCTCGCCTGGCTCGCCGCCCGCAACCGGACCCTCGAGCAGTGTCGGCAGGCCGACCTCGACGCCTGGCACGCGGACAACTACGCCACTCGCCGACCCGCCCAGCCCTTCCTGCGCTGGTGCATGGACAACGGCACCCTGCCCCGACTCGTCCTGCCACCTCATGTGATCAAGCAGGACCAGGTCCCGATGCACCAGCACCGCCGCCTCGACGTCCTCCGCCGCGCCCTGCACGACGAGGGCCTCTCGCTGCGAACCCGACCCGCGGCCGCACTCGTCCTGCTCTACGCCCAACCCGTCAGCCGCATCGTCCGGTTGACCACCGAGGACATGATCGATGACGGTGACGCCCTCACAGTCCGGCTCGGAGACCCTCCATCGCCGCTGCCCGCACCCGTCGCCGATCTCGTGCGGGCATACCTGGCAGAACAGCCCCGCCTCGCCCGCGCCAGCAGCCGCAGCACAACCTGGCTGTTCCCCGGCCGCCAGCCCGGGCAGCCGATGGACCCGACCAGCCTGCTCGACCGACTTCGAGCCGTCGGGATTCCCGCCCAGCGCGGCCGGGCCTCAGCGATCCGCCACCTGGCCCTTCAAACCCCCGCACCCGTCGTCGCCCGGGCCCTCGGCTACCACGACAAGACCACCACTCATCTGGTCACCGAGGCCGGCGGAACCTGGAGCCGATACGCTCCCGGCGACCACACACGGTTGAGCTTGCTCCGCTTTGACGGACACCCTCGTTGTAGTGGTCAGGCCGCGAGGAC
>NZ_BAAALD010000070.1:9515-39247 GCF_039528095.1 Kitasatospora arboriphila | reverse complement strand
GGGAGACCGGGGGCCGCGCCCCCCGCCCCCGGCGCGCCCCGCCTCGCGCCCGGCCCCGCCCTGCTCGGCGCCGGAGAGAGCCCCCCCGCCCGCACCGCCCACCTGGACGCCGCCGCCCTCGCCCGCACCCCCGGCCGCCCCGACCTGCTCGCCCGCGCCGCCCTCGGCCTCGGCACCGGCCCGGTCGGCTTCGAGGTCGCGCTCCTCGACCGCGAGCAACTCGCCCTCCCCGCCAAGGCCCGCACCGCCCTCGCCGCCCCGGCCCCCGGGCCCGCAGCGCCCGCCCGTCCCGGCGAGCGCCTGCCGGGCGGCCCCGGCGCCGGCCGGCGTGCGGTGCTGATCGCCGAGGTGACGGCGCGCCTCTCGGTGGCCGCGGCGCTGGTCGAGACCGACGGGTACCGGGCGGAGCTGGCCGAGGAGGCCGTCCGGCTGGCGCGGAGCACGGGCGACCCCGCCGCGCTCGGGTCGGCCCTGGCCGCGCTCTGCGACGCCCGGTCGGGACCGGACCACTGCCGGGCCCGACTGGACTGGGCCGGGGAGATCGTCGCCCTCGCCCGCACCGCCGACGACCCCGTCCTCGAACTGCTCGGCCGGCGACTGCGCCTGGTCGCCCTGTGGGAGACCGGGGACCTGGCCGCCGGGGACGCCGAGATCAGCGCCTTCGACGCCCTCGCCCGGGTGCTGCGCCGCCCGCTGTACGGCTGGTACGCGCCGCTGTGGCGCGGCGCCCGGGCCCTGCTGGAGGGCCGCCGCGAGGACTGCCGCCGCGAACTGGCCGAGACCGGGGCGGTCGGCCGCCGGGCGGGCAGCGCGAACGCCGCGATGCTGGCCGCCACCCAGCACTGGTGCCTGCTCGCCGCGGAGGGCGACACCGAGGGGCTGGCCCGGCTGATCGAGGGTTCGCCGCCGCTGGAGCGCGAGCCGGGCGTCTGGCCCAAGGTCGCACTCGCCCTGCTCGCCGCCCAGTTCGGCCGGACCGAGGAGGCCGCCCGGCGGCTCGCCGCCGTCGCACCGGCACTGCCCGCCGCGCCGCGGGACAGCGAGTGGCTGCCGATGCTGGCCCAGGCCGCGGAGACCGTGGGCCTGCTCGGGGCGCACCCGGTGGCCCGGCAGGTCGCCGGTCCGCTCCGCGCGGCGCTGGCACCGTACGCCGGGCTGTTCGCCGTCGAGGGCATCGGCGCCGCCGTCCGCGGGCCGGTCGACCACCACCTGGCGCTGCTCGCCGCCGCGGGCGCCGACCGCGACGCCGCGGACCGCCCCGCCGCCGACGCCCCGACCCCGGCCGCCGCGGCCGGCATGCCCGACCCCGCACCGACACCCGCCCCGGCCCCGGAGGCGGAGTCGTCCGAGGCCGCCTTCCGCTTCGACGGCGGCCGGTGGCTGCTGCGCTACGGCGGACGCGAGGCCGGGCTGCCCGACAGCAAGGGCCTGCGCGACCTCGCGGTGCTGCTCGCCCGCCCCGGCACCCCGGTGCCGGCCCTCGACCTCGCCACCGCGGTCGGACGGCCGGGCCCTGACCACGCCGGCCTCCACCGTCCGGCCGACACCGGCGAGTTGATCGACTCCACGGCCCGTGCCGCGTACCGCCGACGGCTGCGCGAACTCGCCGAGGAGACCGAGGAGGCGGACGCCGCGGGGGACGCCGAACGCTCCGCACGGCTCGCCGTCGAGCAGGACGCGCTGCTCGGGCAGCTGTCCGCCGCGTACGGGCTCGGCGGCCGGGCACGCCGCACCGGGTCCGCGGCGGAGCGGGCCCGGACGGCCGTCACCGCCCGGATCCGTGCCGCGGTGTCCCGGATCGGCGCGGTACATCCGGAGCTCGGCCGGCACCTGCAGGCGGCCGTCCGCACCGGCACCTTCTGCGAGTACCGGCCCGAGCAGGCGCCGCCGTGGCGGCTGTGAGCGCGGACCGCACACCGTGCCGTCCGATCTCACGCCCCGGGGGCAGACACAGCCCCCGAGGAGGACACCATGACCACCACCGCGTCCGCCGCCACCGCCCGTGCCGCCGCCCCCGACGAGGAGACCGTCCGCCGGCTCGCCGGCCTGCTGGTGGACTTCCTGCGGACCGGCGTGCCGCCGCAGGGCCTGTTCACCGCCGACGTCCTCTGCGACCTGACCGTGCCGCAGTGGCGCCTGCAGGCCACCGGCCCCGAGGGCGTGGCCGCGCTGCGCCGGGCCGGTCACCCGGCGACCGGCACCGTGCCGCGCAGCCGGGTCGACCGTACGGGGACCGGCTTCACCATCGAGGTCGAGGAGCGCTGGGAGGCCGGCGGCGACCACTGGTACTGCCGCGAACTGATGCGCGCCGACGTCCGGGACGGCGCGATCTCGGAGATCTCGGTCTACTGCACCGGGGACTGGGACTCCGCGCAGCAGCGCCGGCACGCCGAGGAGGTGCCGCTGATCCGCCCCTGAGGCACCGCCGTTGACGCGCCCTCAGGGCCGGCGGAGGGCGCGCCCGGCGCCGCCGCGGCGGCCGGGCGGGCTATTCCCGTGACCGGCCGGTCGCCGAGTGAAACAGACCACAGACCCACCCCCTGCTGCTGCGGCGCCGATCATGGCAGAATGACGGCAGTAGTAGTGACGTTCAGCGCACTCCGGGGTCGGTGAAAATCCGAACCGGCGGTTACAGTCCGCGACCCGTCCGCAGCCAGCGGCCGGTTGACCAGGTGAAATTCCTGGACCGACGGTTAAAGTCCGGATGGGAGGCGTGCGCGGCGGACGAGCAGGTCCACGACCCGGCGACGGGTCGTGGAGATCGGGCAGGAGAGCTCTCTTCGGCGACGGTGCCGGAGGCGGGTTCCCTTCCGGTCGTGCCGTCCGCGTCATCTCCCGTGCCGCCCCGGAGTCCGCGCCCCTAAGCGCGAGGAGAACCCGGGTGTTCACCGGCATCATCGAAGAGCTCGGCGAGGTCGTCTCCATCGAGGAGATCGGCGACTCCTCGCGTATCCGCCTGCGCGGCCCGGTGGTCCGTTCCGGTGCGAAGCACGGCGACTCCATCGCGGTCAACGGCGTCTGCCTGACCGTCGTCGACAGCCCCGAGGAACTGGCCGCCGAGACCGGTGAGTTCAGCGCCGACGTGATGGCCGAGACGCTGCACCGCTCCAGCCTCGGCGCCCTGCGGCCCGGCTCGCGGGTCAACCTGGAGCGGGCCATGGCGCTCGGCGCCCGGCTCGGCGGACACCTCGTCCAGGGCCACGTCGACGCCACCGGCGAGCTGCTCTCCCGCGCCCCCGGCGACCTCGACGCCGACGGCAACCCCCGCTGGGAGGTGCTGCGCTTCTCGCTGCCGCAGTCCATCACCCGGTACCTGGTCGAGAAGGGCTCGATCACCGTCGACGGCGTCAGCCTGACCGTCGTCGACGCCGCCCTCGACTCCTTCAGCGTCTCGCTGATCCCCGCCACCCTCGAACTGACCACCCTCGGCACCAAGGCCGTCGGCGACCCGGTCAACCTCGAGGTGGACGTCCTCGCCAAGTACGTCGAGCGGCTGCTCGACACCCGCACCCTGCCCGACCACCTCGCGAAGGACGCCTCGTGAGCGCGCTGACCTCGGTCGCCTTCACCGCCTTCGGCGAGCAGGTGAAGTGGGCCGACATGATCGGCAACCTGCTCGGCCTGGCCGCGCTCGCCCTCGGCTGGCGCCGCTCGGTGCTCAGCTGGCCCGTCCAGCTGCTGGCCGGCGCCGTCCTCGTCGCCGCCTTCCTCGGCGGGCAGGCCCCCGGCATGGTCGGCAAGCAGCTGGTCGTCATCGTGACCGCGGCCTGGGGCTGGGCGCAGTGGCAGCGCGGCCGGCGCGACGGCGGCACGCTCGCCGTCCGGTTCGCCTCCTGGCGCGAGCGCGCCCTGCTGGTGGCCGGCGCCGCACTCGGCACCGCCGCCGTGGCGGGCCTGTTCATGGCCTTCCCGAAGCTGTCCTGGGCCCCCTGGCTGGACGCCTACATCTTCGTCGGCACCCTGACGGCGATGGTCGCCCAGGCCCGCGGCCGGGTGGAGTTCTGGTTCGCCTGGATCGCCGTCGACCTGATCGGCGTCCCGTACTCCTACACCCACGGCTACGTCTTCTCCGCCCTCACCTTCGCCATCTACTTCGTGCTGGTGCTGCTCGGCCTGCGGACCTGGTGGCTGAGCACCCGTACGGCCCGTCCCTCGACCGCCAACGTCCCGCAGGGAGTCACGGCATGACCATCCAGCACCCCGACGAGCTCGCCCTCGACCCGGTCGAGCGCGCCATCGCCGACATCGCCCTCGGCCGCGCGGTGATCGTGGTCGACGACGAGGACCGTGAGAACGAGGGCGACATCGTTTTCGCCGCCTCCGCCGCGACCCCCGAACTCCTCGCCTTCACCATCCGCTACAGCTCCGGCGTGATCTGCGCCCCGATGATCGGCGAGGAGCTCGACCGGCTCAAGCTGCCGCCGATGACCGCCGTCAACGAGGACCGCAAGGGCACCGCCTACAGCATCTCCGTCGACGCCCGGGACGGCGTGGACACCGGCATCTCCGCCGCCGACCGCGCCCGCACGATCCGGCTGCTCTCCTCGCCCGGCACCGAGGCCGCCGACCTCACCCGCCCCGGCCACGTCTTCCCGCTGCGCGCCGTCGACGGCGGCGTGCTGGTGCGGCCCGGCCACACCGAGGCCGCCGTCGACCTGGCCCGGCTTGCCGGCCTCACCCCGGCCGGCGCCATCGCCGAGGTCGTCAACGACGACGGCACCATGGCCCGGCTGCCCGAACTCGTCGCCTTCGCCCGCGAGCACGGCCTCGCGATCATCTCCATCGAGGACCTGATCGCCTACCGCCGCCGCACCGAACTGCACGTCGACCGGGCCGCCGTCACCGCCCTGCCCACCGAGTACGGCGACTTCACCGCCGTCGGCTACAAGGGCACCATCGACGGCGTCGAGCACCTCGCGCTGGTCGCCGGCGGCCTCGACGCCGACGGCCGCCTCCCCGAGGGCGAGGACGTCCTCGTCCGGCTGCACTCCGAGTGCCTCACCGGCGACGTGCTCGGCTCGCTGCGCTGCGACTGCGGGCCGCAGCTGCAGGCCTCGCTGCGCCAGGTCGCCGAGGCGGGCCGCGGCGTCGTCCTCTACCTGCGCGGGCACGAGGGCCGCGGCATCGGCCTCAGCCACAAGCTGCGCGCCTACGAGCTGCAGGAGCAGGGCCGCGACACCGTCGACGCCAACCTGGACCTCGGCCTGCCCGCCGACGCCCGGGACTACTCGATCGGCGCGCAGATGCTCGCCGACCTCGGCGTCCGCTCGCTCACCCTGCTGACCAACAACCCGCACAAGCAGAACGCGCTCACCGAGCACGGCCTGAAGGTGAAGGGCCGGCTGCCCGTCGAGGTCCGGGTCGGCGAGCACAACGAGCGCTACCTGCGCACCAAGCGGGACCGGATGGGCCACGACCTGCCGTGGCTCGACGCCGACTCCTGAGCCACCCCGCACCACCACAGCCTTCGCACACCAGCACAGCCTTTGAGACAGAGGAAGTACGACGTGAGCGGCCACGGAGCCCCCGAGCTGACCATCAAGAACTGCGCCGACCTGCGGGTCGCGGTGATCGCCGCGCAGTGGCACGACCAGGTGATGAACGGCCTGCTGGACGGCGCCCACCGCGCCCTCAAGGAGCTCGGCATCGAGGAGCCGACCGTGCTGCGGGTGCCCGGCACCTTCGAGCTGCCGGTCGCCGCCAAGCACCTCGCCGGCCGCGGCTACGACGCCGTGGTCGCCCTCGGCGTGGTCATCCGCGGCGGCACCCCGCACTTCGACTACGTCTGCGAGGCCGCCACCATGGGCCTGACCCAGGTCGCGGTGGACACCGGCGTGCCGGTCGGCTTCGGCGTGCTGACCTGTGACGACGAGCAGCAGGCGCTGGACCGCGCCGGCCTGCCCGACTCGGCCGAGGACAAGGGCCACGAGGCGGTCACCGCGGCCGTCGCCACCGCCGTGGCGCTGCGCGGCGTCAGCGAGCCCTGGCGGTAGAACGGGGGATTGTCCCACCGGACTGTCCACGGTCCGGAACCGTTTACCGTCGGTCAGCCCGCACCCCGTATGGTGAGGTCATCATGGCTTCGAAGACATTCGAGGAGCTCTTCGCCGAGCTCCAGCAGAAGGCCGCCTCCGGCGACCCCTCGTCCTCCCGCACCGCGCAGCTCGTCCAGCAGGGCGTCCATGCGATCGGCAAGAAGGTCGTCGAGGAGGCCGCCGAGGTCTGGATGGCCGCCGAGTTCCAGTCGGACGAGCAGACGGCCGAGGAGATCTCCCAGCTCCTCTACCACCTTCAGGTGATGATGATCGCCCGCGGGCTGACGCTCGACGACGTGTACGCCCACCTCTGACCGCACCGTGTCAGCCATCCCTCCCACAGTGAAGGACTCATCTCCCATGCTCCGCATCGCCGTTCCCAACAAGGGTTCTCTCTCGGGTCCCGCGGCGGAGATGCTGCATGAGGCCGGCTACCGCCAGCGCAAGGACCCGAAGGAACTCGTGCTGGTCGACCCGGAGAACCAGGTCGAGTTCTTCTTCCTGCGGCCGCGGGACATCGCCGTGTACGTCGGCTCCGGCCGGCTCGACGTCGGCATCACCGGCCGCGACCTGCTGCTGGACTCCGGCGCGGACGCCGAGGAGGTGCTGGCCCTCGGCTTCGGCGGCTCCACCTTCCGCTTCGCCCGCCCGGTCGGCGTGCAGGTCGAGGACGTGCAGGGCCTGGAGGGCATGCGGATCGCCACCTCCTACACCGGCCTGGTGGAGCAGCACCTCGCCGAGCGCGGGGTGAAGGCCACCGTCACCAAGCTGGACGGCGCGGTCGAGACGGCCGTCCAGCTCGGGGTCGCCGACGTCATCGCGGACGTCGTCGAGACGGGCACCAGCCTGCGCAACGCCGGCCTGGAGGTGTTCGGCGACCCGATCCTGGTCTCCGACTCCGTGGTGATCCGCCCCAAGGGCGCCGGCGACGACGCGGGCGTCGAGCAGTTCCTGCGCCGCCTCCAGGGCGTCCTGGTGGCCCGCCGGTACGTGCTGATGGACTACGACATCCGCGCCGAGAAGGTGGGCGAGGCCGTCGCGCTGACCCCGGGCCTGGAGTCGCCGACCGTCTCGCCGCTGCACACCGAGGGCTGGGTGGCCGTCCGGTCCATGGTGCTCCGCAAGGAGGCCCAGCGGATCATGGACGACCTGTGGGCGATCGGCGCCCGCGCCATCCTGGTCACCAACATCCACGCCTGCCGCCTCTGACCGATCCTCCGGGGCGGGGGCCGGCCGGCCCCCGCCCCGCGCCTTCCTGGAGCCACCCCGTTGTCCACCCCCGCCGCCGTCCTGCCGGTGACCTGGTCGCCGCGCCGCAACCGCTTCGTGCTGCTGCCGCTCTGCGCCGTGCTGGTGATCGTGTTCACCGTGCTCGCCGTGATCCTCCCGGCGAACTGGCACACCAACGACCGCGCCATGATGGTGATCAGCGGACTCCTCTTCGCCGCCGTCGGCCTGATGCTCGCCCGGCCGCGGGTGAGCGCCGACGAGGACGGCGTCACGGTGGTCAACTTCGTCCGCAGCCGCCGCCTCGCCTGGGCCGAGATCGTCCGGGTCAACCTGCGGGCCGGCGACCCCTGGGTGATCCTCGACCTCGCCGACGGCACCTCGCTCGCCGCGGTCGGCATCCAGCCCGCCGCCGGCCGGGAGCAGGCGATCACCGCCGCCCGGACGCTGCGCGACCTCGTCGACGAGCGCGGGACGGCGCGTCGCTGACGGCCCGCGGAGGCAGGATCCCTACACTCGTTCGGTATCGTCTAGGCTGGTGACGGCTGGTAAAGCCGGGGCAAAAGTGCCCGCCGCCCCCGAACGACCTGAGGAGTGACTCTCCCCATCCATGGACGATCCGTCCGGTAGTACCTGCGCCGCCCTGCGTCCGACCCCCGGCAGGCAGGCGGCACGATGACCACCGCCTGGCTGCTGTTGCTCGCGGCCTTCCTGCTCATCCTCGCGAACGGCCTCTTCGTGGCCGCCGAGTTCGCCTTCGTGACCGTGGAGCGCGGCACCGTCGAACGCGCCGCCAAGTCCGGCGACCTCCGGGCCCGCAGCCTCTCCAAGGCCCTGCGCCACCTGTCGTTCCAGCTCTCCGGCGCCCAGCTCGGCATCACCATCACCTCCCTGGTGGTCGGCATGCTCGCCGAGCCCGCCCTCTCCGTGATCCTCTCGCCGGTGTTCACCGCGATCGGCCTGTCCGAGGGCGCCGCCCGCGGCGCCGCCGTCGTGATCGGCATGACCGGCGCCACCGTGCTGCAGATGGTCATCGGCGAGCTCGTCCCGAAGAACTGGGCGATCTCCCGGCCGCTGCAGGTCGCGTACGCCGTCGTCGGCCCGCAGCGCGCCTTCTCGGCCGCCTGCCGCCCGCTGATCAGCTTCCTGAACGGCTCCGCGGACAAGATGGTCCGCGCGCTCGGCATCGAACCGCAGGAGGAGCTGGGCCACGCCCGCACCCCCGCCGAACTCGTCGCCCTGGCCCGGCACTCCGCCCGCGCGGGCGCCATAGACCAGCAGTCCGCGACGCTGTTCGTGCGCACCTTCGGCCTCGGCCGGCTCACCGCCGAGTCCGTGATGACCCCGCGGATCGACGTGGTCGCCCTGCACCACGACGCCACCGCCGCCGACGTCGTCAACCTCGTCCGCGCCACCGGCCTGTCCCGCTTCCCGGTGTACGTGCACAACCTGGACGAGATCACCGGCACCGTCACGCTCAAGGACGCGCTCGCCGTCCCCGAGGACCGCCGCGGCCACACCCGCGTCGCCCACCTCGCCTCCCCGCCGCTGCTCGTCCCCGAGACCCTGCCCGCCGAGCAACTGCTCGACCGGCTGCGCCGCCAGCAGCCGATGGCCGTCGTGGTCGACGAGTACGGCGGCACCGCCGGCGTCGTCACCGTCGAGGACATCGTCGAGGAGATCGTCGGCGAGGTGCAGGACGAGCACGACCCCGCCGACGAGCCCGACCTGCGGCCGATGCCGCCGGAGAACGGCCTGCCCGTCTGGGAGGCCGACGGCCTCACCCGGACCGGCCAGCTGGAGATCATCGGCCTGCAGGCCCCGGAGGGCCCCTACGAGACCCTCGGCGGCCTGCTCGCCGACCTGCTCGGCAAACTGCCCGCCGTCGGCGACACCGCCGAACTGCCCGGCTGGCGCTTCACCGTGCTCGCCGTCGACCGGCACCGCACCGGCCGCGTCCGGATCCAGCGGACCGACCCCGACCTCGCGGGCGAGGACGGCAAGGACGGGGGGAAGGACCGATGACCGCGCTCCAACTGGCCGCAGCGATCCTGCTGCTGCTCGGCAACGCGTTCTTCGTCGGCGCCGAGTTCGCCGTCATCTCGGTGCGCCGCAGCCAGATCGAGCCGCTCGCCGAGTCCGGCAACCGGCGCGCCCGCACCGTGCTGCACGCACTGTCGAACGTCTCCGCGATGCTCGCCGCCGCCCAGCTCGGCATCACCGTCTGCTCGCTGGGCCTCGGTGCCCTCGCCGAGCCGACCATCGCCCACCTGCTGCACGGCCCCTTCCACGCGGTCGGCGTGCCCGAGTCGCTGATGCACCTGCTCAGCTACGCGGTCTCGCTCGCCGTCGTGGTGTTCCTGCACATGGTGGTCGGCGAGATGGTGCCCAAGAACATCGCCCTCGCCGGCCCGGAGAAGGCCGCGCTCTGGCTCGGCCCGCCGCTCGACCGCCTCGCCCGGATCCTCCGCCCGTTCATCGCCTTCCTGAACGCCTTCGCCAACGCCATCCTGCGGCTGTTCAAGGTCGACGCCAAGGACGAGGTCGAGTCGGTCTTCAACAGCGAGCAGCTGCTGCACCTGCTGGCCGACTCCGCCGACGCCGGACTGCTCGACGAACAGCGCCAGGAGCGGCTGGAGGACGCCCTGGAGCTCGGCGAGCGGCCGGTCACCGAGGTGCTGCTGAAGCCCGACCAGCTGGTGACCGTCCCGGTCGGGGTGAGCGCCCGGGAGGTCGAACGGCTCGCCGTCCGCACCGGCTTCTCCCGCTTCCCGGTGGCCGACGCCGTCGGCACCGTGCTCGGCTACCTGCACGTCAAGGACGTCCTCGACCTGGACGACCCGGACGCGGCGATGCCCGAGCGGCTGCGCCGCCCGATCCCCGAGCTGCGCGCCGGACTGCCGCTGGACGACGCCCTCGGCGCCATGCGCCGGGCCGCCGCCCACCTGGCCGCCGTCGTCGACGCCGACGGCCGTCAGCTCGGCCTGGTCGCCCTGGAGGACGTCCTGGAGGAGCTGGTCGGCGAGGTCCACGACCCGGACCACCGCAGCGCCGCCCTGTAGCGGCCGCAGCCCGGTCCGCCGGCCCCGTGCTCACCGCACGGGGCCGGCGGCGTCCTGCCGCCCGCCGTAGACGGCGAACAGCGCGGCGGAGGCCAGCTCCACGGCCGCGCCGGCCGCCAGCGGCGCCGCCGGTCCGGCCCGCAGCAGCAGGGCGCCGAGCGCCGCGCCGCCGCACATCACGACCACCGCCGAGGCGGCCCGCTCGCGCGAGTCCATCTCGGCGTGCACCCGCAGCAGCCCGGTCAGACCGCGGGTGAGCACGGTGGTCGGCAGGTCCGGGGCGGAGATCCGCAACGCGATCGCGTTCCGCCAGCCCATCGCCAGCGCCAGCACGGCGAGCACCACCAGCGCCCGGCCCGAGGGCAGGTCCTGCTGCTCCGGCAGGCCGGCCGCGGCCACCGCGCCGACCGCCAGCAGCAGCCCGACCCCGGCCACCGCGGGCGGCGGCCAGCGCACCCCGTGCCGCCGCACCAGCGCCTCGTTCACCCGGTGGCCGAGCAGCGCGCCCAGCGAGAACGCGGCGAGGCCCAGCCCGGCACCGGCGACCGACACGTGCGCGCCGCCCAGCCCGAAGCCCAGGAAGAGGATGTTGCCGGTCATCACCGCGGTGTACACGTGGCCGAGGCCGAGGAAGCTCGCGGCCTCGACGATGCCGGTGACCGCCGTCAGCAGGAGCAGCGCCACGGTCTGCGGGGCGGGGCGCCGGGTCGTCGCGAGCACCCTTGTTGGTACCAGCCCGGCCGGGCGGGGCGGCGGAGACCGGCCGTCGGCACCGGGCCGCTCACCGGAACGGCGCACGCCCGGCGGCAGGGCTCAGCCGGTACGGCCGTCGATCAGTTCGCCGTACGCCTGGAGCAGGTCCGGCAGGCGGAGGGTGACGAGGTCCTCCCGGCTGGGGAGGTCGCGGTGGGCGCTGAGCCGCAGATCGCGGTACGCGCAGGACTTCTCGTACAGGGTGCGGATGAACCGGCCGTTGCCGAGCTCGTCTATCCAGCCCTCGCCGACCACGTGGGCGCAGATCGAGGAGAGCTCCTCCGCGGCGTCCTCGTCCCAGCCGTCGCCGCCCTCCAGCGCCAGGCTGCGGCCGATCTCGGTCAGCTCGCCGGGGCGGTAGCTCGGGAAGTCCACCCGGGTGGTGAACCGCGAGTTGAGGCCGGGGTTGGCCGCCAGCAGCCGGTTCATCCCCTCCGGGTAGCCGGCGAGGATCACCACCAGCCGGTCCCGGTTGTCCTCGGCCCGCTTCAGCAGCACCTGCAGCGCCTCGTCGCCGTACGCGTCGCCCTTGCTGTAGCCGGAGTTGGACAGGCTGTACGCCTCGTCGATGAACAGCACGCCGTCCAGCGCCGAGTCGATCAGGTCGTTCGCCTTGACCGCCGTCTGCCCCAGGAACTCGCCGACCAGGTCGGCCCGTTGGGCCTCCACCAGGTGGTCGCCGGAGAGCAGGCCGAGCGCGTGGAAGACCTGGCCGAGGATCCGCGCCACCGTCGTCTTGCCGGTGCCGGACGGCCCCGAGAAGACGAAGTGCCGCTTCGGCGGCTGCACCGGCAGCCCCCGCTCGGCCCGCAGCCGGGCCATCCGCAGCTGCGCCGAGAGCGCCCGCACCTGCCGCTTCACCGGGTCCAGGCCGACCATCCGCTCCAACTCGGCGAGGGCCGCCTCCAGCTCCTGCTGCAGGCTCGCCGCCGCGCTGCCCGCCGCGGCCGGCCCGCCCGCGGACTCGGCCCCGCCGGGCGTGTGCGGGGGAGCGGCCGGCGCAGCCTCCGCGGCGCCCGAGCGCTCCGCCACCGGCTCGCCCGCGGCCGCCGCGGCCGCCCCGCCCGGCTCGGTGCGCCCCAGCGCCCCGCCCAGGCCGCCGAAGCCCGGGGTGTCCGCCAGGTCGGCCGGCTCCCCGAAACCGGGCGGCAGGGCCATCGGGGAGACCGCCTCCGGCACCGTTTCCACGGCGTCCAGCACGTCCGGGCCGTCGAAGGACCCCGGCAGGTCCAGCGGGTCGACCAGGCCGTCCAGCGCCGCGTCCTCGGAGGTGATCGCGGCGAGCCGGGCGGCGGTGTCCATGAACGCCGGGTCGGCCCGGTGCACCGCCCGGTACAGCGGCAGCGCGGCGGCGCTGCGGCCCGCCCCCTCGTAGGCGCGGGCCAGCCAGTAGCGCAGCTCCTTGCGCTGCGGCTGCTCCGAGCGGCAGCGGGCCAGCGAGGCGGCCAGCGGGGCCTGCGCCTGCGCGCACATGTCGAGCCTGACTCTCGCCATGCCGCCGAACAGGCCGGCCTCGATGCCCAGCAGCGGGTCGTCCAGCAGCCGGTCGGTGTCCCGGATCAGCTGCTCCCAGTCCTTCACCAGGTAGGAGCGGCAGGCGTGCAGGAAGCGCACCGACGGGTCCTCGTCGGGCGGCGGGCAGTCAGCCAGGGCGCGGTCGAGCTCGGCCAGGTGCCGGCCGTCGAGCCAGTGCGAGGCGTGCGCGAGCGCGAGGTCGCGGCCGTCCTCCAGGACCGGCTGCACCCACCAGCCGAGCCAGTACCAGGAGCTGAGCGGGCGCCGGTGGCGCAGCCGCTGCTCGCCGAAGCGGGCCCGGTGGCGGTGCATCGCGAGCAGTGCGCCGGAGGTGTCGCAGCGCAGTGCGTGCAGTCCGAGCCAGGCGTCGGCCATGCCCGGATCGAGCCGGACGGCCGCGCGGAACTCCTCCTCGGCGCGGGCGTAGGAGCCCGCCGCGTACGCGTCCATCGCCCTGAGCCAGGCCCGGTCGGCCTGCCTGTGCGGTCCTGTGCCGCCGGAACCGTTGCCGCTGTCCACCGTCACCCCACGCCCCCCGCAGTGTGCATCGAGGCCCGGTCGGCCGACGGATCGCCGGACGGACCATCCGTCAGTTCGCGCAGCCCCCGGGGCGCATGCGCGCCTGCCTGGAATCGTACCGGGGCCGCGCTGATCCGGAAGGGTGCCGCGCCGGGTCAAATATCCGTGGCAGCGCGGTCGTTGAGCGGCGGGCGGCGGGGCCGCGAACGCAGAACGGCATCTCCGGCTCACGGGGGAACAAGCCGGAGATGCCGTGTCGAGAGGTTGCGAGATCAACAATCTCGCGACGCCATGAACTTAAATCCTGGCGACAGCCCAGGTCAAGAGGGTGATGCGGGTTCACCGTGGGTACACCCGACGATCCTCCCGGTGATCCCGTCGACCGTCACGTCGGCGTGCGGACGGCTCGGGTCGGCGGCGAAGTGCGCCCGCTCCGCGCGGATCCAGCTCTGCCAGAACGCCGCCAGTTCCGGGCCGTCCCGCAGCAGCCCGCGGGCGTTCGCGGACGCGGCGTCAAGCTCCATCCACACCAGGTGGGCGAGCACCGGGCGCACCGCGCGCCGGCCCGCGCCCACCCCCTCCACCAGTACCACCGGGGCGGCCGGCACCGTGCACGGCTCGCCGAAGCGGTGCCGCTCCCAGTCGTACACCGGGTAGGTGGCGTCCTCGCCGCGCGCGAACGGGGCCAGCACCTGGTCGTGCAGCCGCCCCGTCCAGCCGAAGGGCTCCTCGTGCGTGGCCAGGTCGTCCAGGTGCACCACCGGGGCGCCGCCCAGTTCGGCGGCGAGCTTGTCGGCGAAGCTGGTCTTGCCCGAGCCCGCGTGTCCGTCGACCGCGACCAGCCGGACCGGGCCCAGGGACGGCGGCAGTGCCGCCAGCCGGATCGCGAGATCACCGAGTTCCGTCATGCGGCCAGCGTACGGCGGCGCACCGCCGGGACCGGAGCACCCCGGAGCGGGCACGCGTGCCGCGGCCCGGACGCGGCCCGCCGGCGCGCCCGTGGCGGCGCCGTGCGGCCTTACCTGCACAGGTGCTCCGCACCGCGCGGTCCGGGGGCGTCCCGTCAACCGGGCGGGGGAGCGGATCACCCGCCGGCACGGGCCGGACGCGCCGCGGCCTCGCCCGAACCGGTGAGGCCGGGCCGTCGGCGATCGGGCGTGTCGGGGGAGCGCCCGGCGGGCGCGGGGGAGACCCGCGACGGTCCGGCCGGGCGGAGGGAACGGGATGCGTCGCCGCGGAGCCACCCACCCAGGTGGGGGCGCCGACGGCCGCGGGGGCGGCCGGCGGTCGCGCGGCACTGCGCCGGGGAGGCGGGCTCCGCCGGGGAAACGGGCCGGGCCGGGCGGCCCGGCGCGGGGTTCGTCCGCCGGGCGGTCAGCGCCGGCGGGAACGCTGCGCGGGGATCCGCGCGGGGCCGTCGGAGGGCGCGCCGGCGTGCGAGAACGGCTGGGTGCGCCAGTCCAGTTCGGCGGGGAGCGTGAGCAGCGCGGCCAGACCGCCACCGCCGTCCTCGGCCGGCTCCTCGCACTCGGCGAGCTCGTCGGTCGGCGCGCCGGTGCCCGGGCAGAGCGCCGCGGAGAAGGGGTGCCACGCGGTCGGCAGCACGGCGTGCTGCGGGAGCCGCTCCTCGTCGCCGATCAGGGCGATCGGCCGGTCGCAGGCCGGGCAGTGCACGCGGACGATCTCCCACGTGTCGGCCTCGCCCGGGTCCACCCCCAGGGCGTACTCGAACTCGGTGCGTTCCTCGTCCTCGCTGCGCGGACGCTGGTCAGTAGCAGGCATGTGATCCCCCTCGGATCGCGCCGGGCCTTCGTCGGCCCCGGCCACCAGCAGCATTTCCCTCGGACGGGGGGTCATAACCCTGCGGAGCGGCGCACGGTGATGCACGGGCTGTGGCCTTCGCCACATTCCCGCGGCATGTGCCGCCGCACCCGCGCCCCGTGCGCCCCCCGGCCGCCGCGGCGCACCCGCCGGGACGGTGCGCCGACGCGGTGGCGACGCGGCCGTGCACCATCGAGTAGGTTTGCGCGTTGTGGAGGATCTCGACCAGCGCATCGTCCAGCTGCTCCTGCAGGACGGCAGGATGAGCTACACGGACCTGGGCAAGGCCACCGGCCTGTCCACCTCGGCGGTGCACCAGCGGGTGCGCCGCCTCGAACAGCGCGGGGTGATCCGCGGGTACACCGCGATCGTCGACCCGGAGGCCGTCGACCTGGCGCTGACCGCCTTCATCTCGGTCAAGCCCTTCGACCCGAGCGCCCCCGACGACACCCCGGAGCGGCTCGTCGGCCTGCCCGAGATCGAGGCGTGCCACAGCGTCGCCGGCGACGAGAACTACATCCTCAAGGTCCGCGTCGGCGCCCCCGGCGACCTGGAGGACCTGCTCGCCCGGATCCGCTCCGCCGCCGGCGTCTCCACCCGCACCACCGTCGTCCTCTCCACCCCGTACGAGGCGCGCCCCCCGAAGCTCTGACCCGGCCACCGACCGGGAACCCCCGGAGCCCCGGCCCGGCGGCCCCGGGGTGCAGACTGGGCCCATGACCGAACGCACCAACCGCACCGTGCTGCTGCGCGGCGGCAACGTCTACAGCCCCGCCGACCCCTTCGCGACCGCCATGCTGGTCGAGGGCGAACACATCGCCTGGGTCGGCAGCGACGGAGCGGCCGAGGCGTACGCCGACACCGCCGACGAGGTGGTGGACCTCCACGGTGCCCTGGTCACCCCGGCCTTCGTCGACGCCCACGTGCACGCCACCTCCACCGGCCTCGCCCTGACCGGCCTCGACCTCACCGGCTGCCCCACCCTCGCCGAGGCCCTCGACCGGATCGCGGCCGCCGCCCCCACCACCGACGGCGTCCTCATCGGCCACGGCTGGGACGAGAGCGGCTGGCCCGAGGGCCGTCCGCCGACGCTCGCCGAACTCGACGCCGCCACCGCCGGCGCCCCCGCCTACCTGTCGCGCACCGACGTGCACTCGGCACTCGCCACCACCGCCCTGCGCGCCCTCGCCCCCGGCCTCGCCGACCTCCCCGGCCACGACCCCGAGGGCCCGCTCAGCCGCG
Source organism: Kitasatospora arboriphila (assembly GCF_039528095.1). Classification (NCBI taxonomy): domain Bacteria; kingdom Bacillati; phylum Actinomycetota; class Actinomycetes; order Kitasatosporales; family Streptomycetaceae; genus Kitasatospora; species Kitasatospora arboriphila. The sequence continues at coordinate 23,073 of NZ_BAAALD010000070.1, read as the reverse complement.
ACGCCCACCACGCCGTCCGCCGCACCGCCCTCGCCCACCTGACCCCCGCTCAGCGCCGCACCGCCCAGCAGGCCGCCCTCGCCCGCGCCGCCGCCCTCGGCATCGGCGCCCTCCACGAGTGCGCGGGACCCGACATCTCCTCCGAGGACGACCTCGCCGAACTCCTCGCCCTCGCCGCCGAGGGCGACGGGCCCGAGGTCTTCGGCTACTGGGGCGAACTCGGCGGCATCGACACCGCCGGCCGCCTCGGCGCCGTCGGCGCCGGCGGCGACCTCTTCGTCGACGGCGCGCTCTGCTCCCGCACCGCCTGCCTGCACGCCCCCTACCGCGACGCCGGCACCGCCGACGCCCCCGTCCACGGCACCGCCTACCTGACGGCCGAACAGATCGCCGACCACGTCGCCGCCTGCACCGAAGCCGGACTGCAGGCCGGCTTCCACGCCATCGGCGACGCCGCGGTCGACGCCGTCGTGACCGGCGTCCGCGCCGCCGCCGACCGGGTCGGACTCGACCGGGTCCGCGCCCGGCGGCACCGCGTCGAACACGCCGAGCACCTCGACGACAAGTCCGTCGCCGCCTTCGCCGAACTCGGCCTCACCGCCTCCGTCCAGCCCGCCTTCGACGCCGCCTGGGGCGGACCCGACGGGATGTACGTCCAGCGGCTGGGCGCGGAGCGGGCCGCCGCCCTCAACCCCTTCGCCGCGATGCTGCGGGCCGGCGTGCCGCTCGCCTTCGGCTCCGACGCCCCCGTCACCCCGCTCGACCCGTGGGGCACCGTCCGCGCCGCCGCCTTCCACCGCACCCCGGAGCACCGGATCTCCGTCCGCGCCGCCTTCACCGCCCACACCCGCGGCGGCTGGCAGGCCCTCGGCCGGGACGCCGACGGGGTGCTGGTGCCCGGCGCGGTCGCCAGCTACGCCGTCTGGGAGGTCGACGACCTGGTCGTCCAGGCCCCCGACTCCCGCGTCGCAGGCTGGTCCACCGACCCCCGCTCCGGCACCCCCGGCCTCCCCGACCTCACCCCCGGCCACCCCCTCCCCACCTGCCTCCGCACCGTCGTCCGCGGCCGCACCGTCCACCAGGCCTGAGACACGGGGGCAGCGACCTCAGGGGCGCGGGGAACTGCGCAATCCGGATCTGGCTCACGCACAGAATCGGCGAAGTCGAACAGGGACGCTGGGGGCACCTCCCGGCCGAAGGCTGGGGGCGGGAGGTGCCCCCAGCGCCCCTGCTTGTGCCTCCCGTCAGTCCGTAGGCGTAGGGTGAGTACGAAACTGTTTCGTTCCTTGCCGTTCGCCGGGAGGTCGCCATGGCGCCGGATGCCGAGCCGAAGGCGCGCCGCAGCCGCCTGACCGAGGAGCGCGAGCGCGAGCTGTACGAGGCCGTGATCGAGCTGCTCCGCGAGGCGGGGTACGACGCGCTGACCATGGACGCGATCGCCGCCCGGACCCACTCCAGCAAGGCCACCCTCTACCGGCAGTGGAACGGCAAGCCGGAGCTGGTCGCGGCAGCCCTCCGCAGCTGCCGCCCCATCACCGCCGCCGACGTCGACACCGGCACCCTCCGCGGGGACCTCCGCGAACTGCTCCGCCTGCGCTGCGCGACCTCCCTCCGGGACGCCTCGCTGATGCGTGCCCTCGGCCAGGCGATGCACAAGGACCCGGACCTGCTCCGCGCCTTCCGCACGCTCGTCGTCGAGCCGGAGACGGCGGCCCTCGCCGCGATGCTCGACCGCGGGGTCCGCCGGGGCGAGCTGGCCGCGGACTGCCCGGCGGCGCCGTTCGTCCCGCACATGGTGCTGGGCGCCCTGGCCGCCCGTCCGCTGCTGGAGGGCGCCGAGGCGGACGCGGAGTACCTCGCCCGCTACGTCGACGCGGTGGTCCTCCCCGCCCTCGGCCTCTGACTCCCACCCCCTCCCAGGACGGACATGCCACCCGCCGACCCGCAGCCCACCGCCCCGTCCGCCCCGTCCGAGCAGCCCGCGCGCCCGGAGCGGCCCTCCCGCCCGCACCCCGTCCGCGAGCTGCTCCTCATCGCCGTCCTGTACACCGTCTACCGGCTGGGCCGGATCGCCGCCGAGGGCCACGTCCCGCAGGCGTTCCGCAACGCCACCGACGTGTGGAACCTGGAACGCACCCTGCACCTCCCCGGCGAGGCGGACGTCCAGGACCTGCTGCTCCACAGCGACCTGCTGGTGCACACCGCGAACGCCTTCTACGCGACGGTGCACTTTCCGGCGACCGTGCTCTTCCTGCTCTGGACGTACTGGCGCCGCCCCGGGCACTACGTGTGGATACGGCGGGTGCTGACCGTCCTCACCGGCGCCGGTCTGGCGCTGCACCTGCTGCTGCCGCTGGCCCCGCCGAGGATGCTGGAGGTGACCGGGCTGGTCGACACGGCCCGGGTGTACGGCCCGGCGGTGTACGGCGACCCGGCCACCGACAGCCTGTCCAACCAGTTCGCGGCGATGCCGTCGCTGCACGTCGGCTGGGCGCTGACGGTCGCGGTCGGCCTGATCGCGGCGACCCGCTCCCGCTGGCGCTGGCTCTGGCTGCTGCATCCCGCGGTGACCTACCTGGTCGTGGTGGGCACGGCCAACCACTACTGGCTGGACGGCGTCGTGGCGATCGCGCTGACCGGCGCCGCCCTGCTGCTGCTCCGCCCGCCCGTCTCCGCCGGACCCCCGCCGCCGCTGCGGCTGCCCGGACAGCGCCGCCCGGCCGCCCCGGCCCGCCCCGCCACCGCCGGCAGCGCGCCCTGACCTCTGCGGCGACCCCGCAGGGGGCGCCCCCGCCGCACCCCGGCCCTCCGGAGGCACACTGATCCGGGGTACCGTCTTCGGACGGCCTCCCACCAGGGCGGACCGACAGGCGGTACGGCCAGAGGGACGGTGTACAGGTGGCACTGCCGGTGGAACAGGAGCGGCCGGTGGCGGACGAGGCGGACACCGCCGCGCGCCCGCGACCCGAGCGGCCCGGACGCCCGGGACGGCTGGCCCGGATCCGCGCGGGCCTGCCCAGGACGGGCCTGGCCGTGCTCGCCGGTCTGCTGATGGTCGCCGCCTTCCCGCCGTACGACCTGTGGCCGCTGTCGATCGTCGGCGTCGCGGCGCTGTCGCTGCTGACCCGCGGTCGCACGCTGCGCCAGGGCGCCTGGACGGGCTTCGCCTTCGGCTTCCCGTTCTTCCTCGGCCTGCTGGCCTGGCTGCGGGTGGTCGGCTGGGACGCCACCGTCGGCCTGTCGGTGATCGAGGCGCTGTTCGTCGCCGCCATGGGCGCGGGCCTCGCCGCGACCTCCCGGCTGCGCGCCTGGCCGCTCTGGGCGGCCTGCCTCTGGGTGGCCCAGGAGTGGGCCCGCGACCGGCTGCCGCTCGGCGGCTTCCCGTGGGGCCGGCTGGCCTTCGCCAACACCGCGAGCCCCTTCACCGCGCTGGCCTCGCTCGGCGGTGCGCCGCTGGTGACCTTCGCCGTCGCGCTCTGCGGCACCCTGCTGGCCTGGGCCGTGCTGCGGCTGCGCCGCGGGCCGCGCCGCTCGCCGAAGGCCGCCGCACTGGCGGGCCTCGGCGCGGTGGCCGCGCTGCTCGCCGGCCTGGTCGTCCCCGTCCCGACCGAGGGCGACGACACGGTGAAGGTGGCCCTGGTGCAGGGCAACGTGCCGCACCCCGGCATGGACTTCCTGGGCCGCCCGATGCAGGTCCTCGACAACCACGCGAGCGAGACGGAGAAGCTCGCCGCGGACGTCGCCGCCGGCCGCGCCTCCAAGCCGGACATCGTCATCTGGCCGGAGAACGCCTCCGACCTGGACCCGTTCTCCGAGCCGGCCGCCTACCAGCGGATCGACCAGGCCGTCCGCGCGGTCGGCGTGCCGACCCTGGTCGGCGCCCTGGTCGACGGCCCGGACGCGCAGCACGTCCAGAACGAGGGCATCGTCTGGAGCCCGGCGACCGGCCCCGGCGCCTCCTACACCAAGCAGCACCCGGTGCCGTTCGGCGAGTACGTGCCGTTCCGCGCCGAGCTGTCCAAGGTGATCTCGCGTCTGCAGCGGGTCGCCCGCGACTTCTACCCTGGCGACCACAACGGCGTGATGCAGCTCGGCCCGGCCCGGATCGGCGACGTCATCTGCTTCGAGGTGGCCTACGACGAGATCGTCCGAGACACCGTCAACGACGGCGGCCGGATCCTCGTCGTGCAGACCAACAACGCCACCTACAACCGCACCGGCCAGACCGAGCAGCAGCTCGCCATGAGCCGGCTGCGCGCCGTCGAGCACGGCCGCGCCGTCCTGATCGCCGCGACCAGCGGCATCAGCGCCGTGATCGCCCCGGACGGCTCGGTGGTCTCCCGGACGAAGGAGCTCACCCCGGCGGTGCTCAACGCCACGGTGCCGCTGCGCGACTCCCGCACGGTGGCCGACCGGGTCGGTGCCGCGCCGGAGTGGGCACTGGCCGCCGCGGGCCTGCTGGCCTGCGGTGCGGTGGCCGTCGGCGCCGTCCGCCGGCGCCGTTCGGGCGGAACACCCGAGGCGGCGGAGCCGTTGGACCAGGTGGTGCCGTAGTCGCGGCCGGAGCGTCCGGCCGGTGGGAGAGCACCTCCGGAGTGGATCCGTCCCGTGTCCCAGCAAGCAACCACGGCCCGGCCGGCGCGCCGCAGCACGCTGCGCCGGGTGCTTCCCCTGCTCGTCGCCGCCTGGCTGGTGCTGGAGATCTGGCTGGTCACGGTGGTGGCCTCGGCGGCCGGCTGGTTCACCGTGCTGGTCCTGCTGCTGGCCGGGGTGTTCACCGGCGGCTGGCTGGTCAAGCGCGCGGGGCTGCGGGCCTTCTCCGCGGCCGTCGAGCAGAGCCGCGATCCCCGGCCGAAGCAGGCGCAGACCGCGACGACCATGACGGTCCTCGCGGGCGTGCTGCTGATCGTGCCGGGCTTCCTGTCGGACGTGCTGGCGCTGACGCTGCTCTTCCCGCCGACGCGGGCGCTGTGGCGGGCCGGTGCCCGCCGGGCGGCGCGCGACGTGCTGCGTTCGACGGCCCCGGTCGGTGAGGACCGCTTCGCCGACGCGATGCGGCTGCAGGAGCAGCTGCGCATCCACCGTCCCGGCGGCACGGTGATCCAGGGCGAGGTGGTGGAGCCGGGCGCCGGCCCCGGTCCGGACACCGAGTACCGCCCGCCGATCACCGGCTGAGCAGACCCCTCACGACGCCCCCGGGCCGCCCGCCCGGGGGCGTCGGCATCCCGCCCCGCCCACTCCGGGCACACGGCTCCGGGCATGCCGAAGGGCCCGGACGCCTTCGTCCGGGCCCTTCACGGTTGTCGGTACCGCCCCCGGCACGGCCGGGGGAGGACCTCACGCGCTCTTGCGGCTGTCGCGCGGGTGGACCGCGAGGTTCATGCCACCGGAGCGGAGAACGGCCAGCCGCTCGGCCAGCACCTCCTCCAGCTCCTCGCGCGTCCGACGCTCCATCAGCATGTCCCAATGGGTACGCGTCGGCTTGGTCTTCTTCTCCTCAGGCTCCTCACCGTCGAGGAGTACGGCCTCCTGGCCGCAGAAACGGCACTCCCACACCGAGGGAATCTCCGCCTCCACGGAGAAGGGGACCTCGAAGCGGTGTCCGTTCTGACATGCGTACTCGACGGTCTGGCGGGGAGCCAGATCGATACCACGGTCGGTCTCGTAGCTAGTGGCCCCGAGTCGCGTGCCGCGGAGAGCTCGCTCGCTCATGAATCGTGCCTCCCGGGCTTATGGCCCACAGGACTAGTGGTCGCTGTCTTCGTCGTTCGGTCAACGCTCGGCCGTCGACGAAGATTCCCGTCCGGGGACATGCGTCGCCTGTCGTGCCGCCCACGTTTGTACCCATCGGCGCCCGATTTGTCACATCTGGACGGGGATGTCACCCTGCGTGCCACGACTGGCGCACAGAGCGATCACCCGGACGCCGCACCGGGCCCCCCGATCGGCCGATCCGCCGACCGGCCCGCCGACCCATCCGCCGACCGGGCCGGGCGGGCCGGCCGCGGCTCACCAGACCGGCCGCGGGCGGACCGCCCCGGCGTCCTTGCCCAGTTCCACCCCGAGCTCGGCGACCAGGTCCTCGGCCCGGTCGGTCGGCGAGGCCGGCGGCGCGGCCGGCGCGGCGGGTGCGGCCGCCTCGGTACGGGTGTCCCGGTGCGGCAGCAGGGCGATCACCGCGTCCCGCAGCTGGGCGGGCGCGTCCTCGTCCAGCGGGTCCACCGTGGCCGGCACCTGCAGCCGGACGGGGGCGGCGGCGCCGACCCGGGCGTAGCCGCGGCCGGCCGGGGTGTGCGCGGCGGGGGTGATGTCCAGTGCGGCGCCGAGCGCGAGTCGGCCGAGGTCCGGGGTGACCGGGCCGAGCACCACCTTGGTGCGGGTGGCGGCGCGGACGGTGGGCCGCAGCCGGGACGCCGCCTCGACGTCCTCGGCGATCACCACGGTGACCCGGGCGGCCCGGCCGTGCCGCAGCGGGACCTCCAGCAGGTCCTGCGGGTCGGGGCGCTCCTCGGCCTGGGCCAGCTCGCTGAGCTCCGTCGGATGGTCGAGCAGCAGCCACAGCGGCCGGGTGGCCTCCTCGGGGGCGGCGACCCCGTGGTGCCGGGCCGCGTTCAGCAGGCCGAGCCGCCGCTCGGTCTCCTTGGCGGCCCACTCCAGGGCGGCGACCGCGCCGTGCAGGCTGGTCTCCACCGTGTGCACGCCGGGCCGGTTGACCAGGCAGGCGTGCTCGCCGGTGCCGGCGCCGTCGATGACCACCAGGTCGCCGTGCGGCAGCGCCTGCAGCGCGATCGAGCGCAGCAGGGTGGAGGTGCCGGAGCCGCTGGAGCCGAGCGCCAGCAGGTGCGGCTCGGCGCTGCGCGGGCCGACCCGCCACACCACGGGCGGCTGCTGGGCGACGGTGCCCCCCTGGGTGACCGGGATGGTGCGGCTGGTGCCGAGGGCGTCGGTGAAGCCGAGCACGATCTCGCCCGGCGCGGTGACGAAGCGCTGCGCGGCGATGTCGGTGGCCAGCGGGGCGAGCGCGGTGACCCGCAGCCGGTTGGACTCCTCGTCCCAGTCGAAGCGGTACTCCCGGGCCCGGCCCGCCTTGCCCTGGACCACCTGCTCGATCCGGGCGCGGGCGGCCGGCTCGGTGTCGGTGAAGTACGCGGGGTAGGCGATCTCCAGCGCGCAGAGCCGGCCGTCGCCGTCGAACTCCCACCCGCCGAACGCGTTCTTGTAGTGGCCGTCGAGGGTGTAGAGCGGGCTCATGTCGTCCGGCCCGGCGAGGTACGGGGTGAGGGCGGCGTACAGCGCGGCGAGCTTCAGGTCGGCGGCGTCGGGCTCCGGGGAGGGTGCGGCCTTGGGGCGGCGGCCGGCCCAGGCGGCGCTGGCCATCAGGGCGACCAGGGCGAACAGCAGTCCGTGTGGCAGCAGGAAGACGCCGAGCGCGAGGGCGGCGGTCAGGAACAGCGTGGGACCGCGCCGCTCCTTGGGGGTCGCGGCCCAGCGGCCCTTCGTCCAGTCGAGGTGGTGGCGCAGCCCGCGGCCGATGAGCGTGAGCGGCGCGAACATGTCGGCGGCGTGGTCGCCTGCGGTGCGGGCGAGGTCGCGACCGCGGTGGAGATGGCGGGTGAGGGACATGGCGGGCTCCCCGAGCGGTGGGACAGGGATGGGGCGGGGCGGTGGGACGGCGATGGAACGGGGTGGGACGGGTGATGGCCCGGGGCGGTGGGGTCCGCTCCCGGGCCGCGGTCGTGCCGTGGGATCAGAACTTGATGCCGCCGATGAGGCTGGCCAGTGTCGCGCCGCCCGCGGTGATGCTGGGGGCGATCGAGGAGCCCGCGACGTAGAAGCCGAACAGTGCGCACACCAGGGCGTGCGAGACCTTGAGTCCGTCCCGGCGGAAGAAGAGGAAGGCGATGGTGCCGAAGAGGACGATGCCGGAAATGGAGAGGATCACGTGGTCAGCTCCTCGTGAGGGGGCGGGGACAAGTGTTACTGAAAGTGTTCTAATCGTGACAAAAAGTAATAGATGATGGAACGTGGCAAACGGGTGGATCTGCTCGCGTCCGATGCATCGGGGGTATGCGCACCGAGCCCCGGCCGTGCGCTTCAAGGCGTCCCCCTGCGGAGTGATCGCCCTCGGCTGAACCGGGAAGTTCGCTCGAACGGATGCGTGACCCCGCGGCCGGGGCCCTTCCGCTACGGTGCGTACCGGAATCCGCGCACCCGAGGTTGCGCCCGGCAGCACCCCCAGGAAGGCCCGCCATGACCGACGAGACCCCGCAGACGCCCGACCCCGAGGTCGTCGAACTGGCCGGCCGGCTGTTCGACGCCGCCCGGTCCGGCGACGCCGAACTGCTCGCCGCCTACCTGGCGGCCGGCGCCCCCGCCGACCTCTCCAACGAGCGCGGCGACAGCCTGCTGATGCTCGCCGCCTACCACGGGCACGCCGCCGCGGTGGCCGCCCTGCTGAAGCACGGAGCCGACGCCGACCGGGCCAACGACCGCGGCCAGACCCCGCTCGCCGGCGCCGTCTTCAAGGGCCACGACGAGGTGGTCACCGCCCTCCTCGACGGCGGCGCCGACCCGACCGCCGGCACCCCGTCCGCCCTGGACACCGCCCGGATGTTCGGCAAGGACGAGCTGGTCGCCCGGTTCGAGGGCCGCTGACCGGCCCCTTTAGGCTTGGTGACCATGTCGAACACCCCGAAGACCTCGGACCTGGAGCTGCGGACCACCGGCTACGGCCACCCCGACGCGGCCAAGCTCGCCGCGGAGGTGCAGCAGGAGTACGTCCGCCGGTACGGGGACATCGACCAGACGTCGATGCACGAGGACCACTTCGACCCGCCGGGCGGCCTGTTCGTGGTCGGCTACCTCGACGGCGAGCCGGTCGCCTGCGGCGGCTGGCGCGCCAAGGAGGCCGACGCCGACGGGCTGCGCGCCGGCGACGCCGAGCTCAAGCGGATGTACGTGGTGGAGCGGGCGCGCGGGCGGGGCCTCGCCCGCGCCCTGCTGCGCCACCTGGAGTCCACCGCGCGCGGGGCCGGGCGGACCAGGCTCGTCCTGGAGACCGGCACCGAGCAGCCCGAGGCGATCGCGCTCTACGCCTCGGAGGGCTACCTGCCGATCACCAAGTTCGGCTTCTACAAGCACTCCGAGCAGAGCGTCTGCATGGGAAAGCCGCTCGACGGCTGACGCCCCGGCGGTGGATCATGGGCGGGTGGGCGCAACCGACGACCTGCCGACCGACGACCTTCCGACCGGCGACCTTCCGACCGGGGTGCCGATCCACCGGCTCGCGGCCGCACTCGCGGCCGTGGACGGCGTCGTGGGCGTCTGCCTCGGCGGCAGCCGGGCCCGCGGCACCCACCGCCCCGACTCCGACACCGACCTCGGCCTCTACTACCGCGGCCCGCTGGACACCGGCGCCCTACGGGAGCTGGCCGCCCGGGCGGCCGGCCGGCCGGTGGAGGTCACCGAGCCCGGCGGCTGGGGGCCCTGGGTGGACGGCGGCGCCTGGCTCACCGTCGGCGGCGCCCGGATCGACTTCATCTACCGCGATCTCGACCGGGTGCGCCACCACTGGGACGAGGCCCGGGCCGGCCGGTACGCGACGGGCGTCCAGGCCGGGCATCCGCTCGGCTTCCACGCCCACGCCTACCCGGGCGAGCTGGCCCTCGGCCGGGTGCTCGCCGATCCCACCGGAGAACTCGCCCGGCTGCGGGCCGAGGTGGTGCACTACCCGGCCGCGCTCGGCGCCGCGCTGGTCGCGACCGCCCGCTGGGAGGCGCCGTTCACCCTCGCCAACGCGGCCAAGGCCCCGCACGACACCGCCTACGTGCACGGCTGCCTGTTTCGGGTGGTCGGGCTGCTGGCGCACGCCCTGCACGGCCGGGCCGGGCGGTGGCTGATCAACGAGAAGGGCGCGGTGGACGCCGCCGGACGGCTGCCGGGTGCGCCCGCGGACTTCGCCCGGCGGGCGCACGGCCTGTTCCGCACGGATGCCGCCGCCGCCCTGGCGGAGGCGGCGGCACTGACCGGCGAGGCGCTCGCCGACGGGTGACGGGCCCGCCCGGGGCCACGTGAACCATGAGCGGACGCCGCCGTGGTGCGGGCCGGTGCCGGAGAAGCTCGCCGATTAGGACGCCGTGCCGTCGTTGCACCGGGCCGTCTCGCCGCTCGGCGCCGGGCTTGCGCTGACGTCCCAGCCGCAGGCGCCGGTGGTGAGGGTGGGCGGGGGAGTGGCGGTGCCCGTGGCGGTGGCGGCCTGGTCGCGCGCGGCGCTGAACAGGGCGAGGGCGAGCGGGCCGGCTGCCGGCAGCAGTCTTCGGCCGCCGACGGAAAGTGTCACGGGCGGGGCCGAGCTCCGCAGTCCGTGTCCGTTCCATGTGGATCGTCCGAGTTTCCGACATCGATGACAGGGGGGTGTAGGGCCTGTCCAGAGCAGTCCTGCAACATCTTGCCGAAACTTGCTGCAACAGACTTGAAATGGCAACGGTTCGCAGGCAGGCTCTATGCCGCCGGGCCCGGCCAGCGGGGGGCGGCCCCACCCCAGGAAGCGAGCTCTGCACGCCGGTGACGACCTTTCAAATTCTCGGCAGAGTGTGCCTGCGTCCCGACCACGGCCCGCACGAGGCCCTCGACGTCAAGGGGGTGAAGGCGCGCGCCCTGCTGGTGACACTGCTGCTGCGGGCCGGCACCACCGTGTCCCTGGACCGGCTCGCCGAAGCGCTCTGGGAGGAGGAGCCGCCCCGCTCCGCCGTCGCCAACATCCGGACCCACGCCAGCCGGCTGAGGCAGTCGCTCGACCCGCGGACCCCGCTGCTCGGCACCGTCGGCGGCTACGAGCTCCAGGTCGACGCCGACCGCTGCGACCACCTGCGCTTCCTCGACCGGGCCGCGGCCGGGCGGGCGGCGCTGGAAGCCGGCGACCCGGATCGGGCCGCCACCCGGCTCGCCGCCGCGCTCGCCCTCTGGCAGGGCGACGAGGCCGCCGTCGGGGTGCCGCGCAACGGGCCGCTCGCGGCCTGGCTCGGCCACCTGGACGAGGAGCGCATGCGCGCCGTCGAGGACTTCGCCGACGCCCAACTGCAGCTCGCCGAACCGCGGTCCGCCCTGCGCGACCTGGCCGACCTGCTCGCCGCGGCACCCCTGCGCGGCCGGGCCTGGGAGCTGCGGATGCGCGCCCACCACCGGCTCGGCGAGATCGACGGCGTCACCGCGGCCTACCGGGCGGCCGAGGCCGTGCACCGCCGCGAACTCGGCACCGGCCCCGGCGTCCGGCTCGACGCGCTCTACCGGCGGCTGGTCAACAGCGTGCCCGTGCCGGTGGGTTGACCCGGCCGGTCAGCGGTGGCGGTCGGCGCCCTCCACCACCCGGCCGTCGGCGAGCTCCACCACCCGGTCCGCGAGCTCCATCAGCGCCGGGTCGTGCGTGGCCACCAGCACGGTGACGCCCTCGCTGCGGACCACCGCGCGCAGCAGCTCCATGACGGCGCGGCCGGTCTCCGAGTCCAGCCGGCCGGTCGGCTCGTCCGCGATCACCAGCGCCGGCTCGTTGGCCAACGCCCGCGCGATGGCGACGCGTTGCTGCTGGCCGCCGGAGAGCTCCGCGGGCCGCTGGTCCGCGTGGTCGGCCAGTCCGACCAGGGCCAGCAGCAGGCGCACCCGCTCGTCGCGCTCCTTCGCCGGCATCCGCCGCAGCCGCATCGGCACACCGACGTTCTCGGCGGCCGTGAGCACCGGGATCAGCCCGAAGGACTGGAAGACGAAGCCGATCCGGTCGCGGCGCATCGCCAGCCGGCCGTCCTCGTCCAGGCCGGCCAGGTCGGTGCCGTCCAGCACGATCCGGCCCGAGGTCGGCGCGTCCAGACCGCCGAGCAGGTTCAGCAGCGTCGTCTTGCCCGAGCCGGAACGGCCCTTGAGCGCCGTGAGTTCGCCGCGGCGGACCTCGAAGTCCACCCCGCGCAGCGCGTGCACGGCCCGCGGCCCGCTGCCGAAGCTGCGCCGCACGTCCTCGGCCGAGACCATCACATCCGTCATCGCGGCTCCTCCTGCGGCCCGTCCACCACCGGCCACACACCGATGTGGTCCTGTTCCAGCTCCAGGCGCACCCGGCGGGAGAGCCGGAGCGCCGCCGTGAACTCCGCGGGCAGCTGCAGCCGCCCGGCCCGGTCGAGCACGGCGTACTCCACGCCGGGGCGGCCCTCCTCGTGGCGCAGCACCTCGGTGGAGGTGCGGCCGTTGCGGATCCGCACCGTCCGGGACACCTGCTCGGCCACCGCCGCGTCATGGGTGACGATCACCACGGTGACGCCCAACTCCGCGTTGGCGGACCGCAGGGCGCCGAACACCTCCTCGCCGGTGGCGCTGTCCAGCTCGCCGGTCGGCTCGTCGGCCAGCAGCAGCGCGGGCTCGTTGGCGTTGGCGACCGCGATCGCCACCCGCTGCTGCTCGCCGCCGGAGAGCTCGCCCGGTCGCCGCCCGAGCTTGCCGCCGAGCCCCAGCAGGCCGAGCAACTCCGCCGCCCGGCCGTGCCGTTGCCCGCGCGGCAGACCGGCGTAGCGCATCGGCAGCATCACGTTCTCCACCGCCGTCAGATGGGGCAGCAGGTTCTTCGCGGTCTGCTGCCACACGAAGCCGACGGTGCGCCGCCGGTACTCCAGCCGCTCGCGCCGCCGCATCGCCAGCAGGTCCCGGCCGGCGACCGAGGCGCTGCCCGCGGTGGGCACGTCCAGACCGGCGAGGATCGACAGCAGGGTCGACTTGCCCGAGCCGGACGCACCGACCAGCGCCAGCAACTCGCCGTCCGCCACGGCGAGGTCGAGCCCCTGGAGCGCCTGCACCTCGACACCCTCGCTGCGGAAGATCCGCACCAGGTTCTCGCACACCACCATCCCCTCCGGCCGTTCGGGCCGCCGGGCGGCCGCCGTACGCAGCCGTTCCAGCGAAGGTGCCTCCGACATCGCACTCACCGGGCCTCCCCCAGTCTCAACACCGCCGCCGGCCGGCGGCGTCGGCCGATCACGGCCTCCAGGACGGCGACCGCCAGCACCATCACGACCAGCCCGCACCCGAGCGCGGCGGTGAGCGCCCAGTCGACGGACGGCCCGGCGCCGGGCGGCGCGCCCGTCAGGTCCGCCAGGTCCAGCGCGGGGCCGAGCGCCGCCGGGAGCAGCAGGCCGAGCGCGGCCACGACCTCCGCCGCCGCGACCACCAGCGGCAGCAGTTCCAGCAGGTGGATCGCGGCCGCGGCGCGGCTGCCCAGGGCGAGGGTGCGCAGCACGTCGTCCGTCCCGCCCCGCTCCCGGGCGCCGGCGAGCAGGTCCACCGCCACCACCAGGAGCGCCACCAGCAGCGCGCCGAGGCCGCAGACCAGCCAGGTGGCGTCCAGCGCGCGCACCAGGCCGTCGCCGCGCAGCCGTTTCGTCTCCGCGGCCCGGCCGCGGACCTGCAGCCGGAGCAACCCGCCCGCCGCCACCGGAGGTGCGGCCGCGCGGACGGCGTCGGCGGCGGTGCGGCGGAGCAGCTCGGCGTCGGGCGGTACCGCGCCGCCGGCCGTCCGCAGCAG
>NZ_BAAALD010000070.1:0-9506 GCF_039528095.1 Kitasatospora arboriphila | reverse complement strand
GCGGCGCGGGGGGGGGCCGCCGGCGGCCACCAGGAGCGGCCCGCCGGTCGGGAGTTCGCCCAGCACCGGGCCGAGGACCGGGTCCTGCCGGGCGGCGGCCGGCGGGACGCCGGTGATCCGCAGCCGGAGCACCGTCCGGCCGCCGTCGACGACCTCGAGCGTGTCGTCCGGTACGACGGCGTCCGACAGCACGTCCACCGTCGGTACCGCCCCGGGGCCGTCCGCCGTCCCGCTCTCCGTGCTGCCGGTCTGCCCGGAGCCGCCGAGGTCCGCCGCGCGCAGGGCCCGGCCGAGCCGGGACTCCGGCACGGCGGCGAGCACCGCGGCCGGGTCGACCCGGACGAGCACCGCCGAACGCAGCAGCTCGCCGTCCGGGGCGAGCAGGTCCCGGGAGGCCGCCGTCACCGCGGCCGTGCGGGCGACCCCCGGCAGGGCGGCCAGCTCCGCGGAGGCGGCGTCCAGGCCGGCCGGGCCGATCACCACGGCGTCGGCGCCGGTGCGCCAGGCCGCGGCCCGCTCCCGGCCGTGCCGCACCGAGTCGGAGACCAGACCGCCCAGTACCGCCCCCGACAGGGCCAGCACCAGCACCAGCACCGCCGCCCCCGCCGCCGGCGCCTCCCGCCCGGCCCGGGCGAGCGCCACCAGCGGAACCGCCCCGGTGCGCCGCCGCGCCCAGCGGGCGAGCAGCCGGACCGGCAGCGGGTACAGCCACCACAGCACCGTCATCGCGGCCGCCCCCAGCAGGCCCGGCAGCAGGAAGAGCTGGGGGTCGGAGGCCGCGACGGATCCGCCGCGCAGCCGCAGCGACACCACCCCCGCGGCGGCCACCAGCAGCACCGTCGCGTCGCGGACCAGCCGCCGGGCCAGCGGGCTGCGCTGCCGCCGGACGGCCGTGCCCCGCCGCGGCTCGCGGTACCGGGCCCAGACCGTGCCCGGCGGCGCGCACCACACCAGCAGCACCGCCAGCAGCACGGCGGCCGCCACCGCCCGGCCCGGCGCCCCGGACGGAACGGCCCCGCCACCCGCCGCGACCCCGGCGCACCAGCCCGCGACCGCCCCGGCGAGGACCGCCGGGGCACCCGTCAGCAGCCGGCGCCCGACCAGCCCGGCCAGCCCCGCCCCCCGGGCGCGGCGCAGCTCCAGGTCGGCCGCCTCGCGCCGGACGGCGAGCCGCGCCGCCGCGAGGGCGCCGATCACCGCGACGGTCAGCAGCCCCGCCAGGGCGAAGGAGCGCAGCGCCTGTGCCCGTGTGCTGCGCCGTTCGAAGGCCGAGACGACGGCCGAGAGCCGCTCCGTCACCTGCGGCGGCGACACCCGGCGCAGGTCGAGCCTGCACGGCAGGGTGGCCAGGGTGCGGTCGCCGCACACGCCGACGGCGGCGCCCTGGACGAACGCGACCGCCTCGCGCCCGAGCCCGCCGGCCCCGCCGGCCGCCCCCGCGCCGCCCGCCGGGTCCACCCGCACCGGGTAGCCGAGGGTCAGCGCCAGGCCCGCCGGGCCGGCGCTGCCGCGGGCCTCGACGGCCTCGATGCCGGCCGCGCCGGTCAGGAACTCGACGGCGGTGCGCCGCCCCTGCGCGGTGTCGTTCACCAACGGCCGCGCCAGCGCGGGGAACTGCTGCCACAGGTCGGCGGTCTCGGTGACGGGCGTGAAGACGCCCACCACCACCGCCGCGGTCTCCAGGCCGGGCCCGCGGAGCGTCACCGGGCGGCCGGGGGCCAGGCCGAGGACGTCCGCGTTCGCCGCCGAGACGGCGACCTCGACCGGGGCCGCCGCCGGATCGCCCACCGGGGTGCCCGGAGCCCGGCCCGAGGTCCAGCGCAGCTCGCGGCCGGCGTCCTGGGCGTACACCAGCTGTGCGGTCGGCGCGGTGCCGTCCGGCCGGCGGACGCCGTCCCCGAGGAGGGGCACCACGCCGGTCTCGATCCGGGCGGTCGGCGCCCCGAGGACCGCCGCCAGCCCGGGGCCGGCGCCGCGGCGCAGCCCCTCGGCCAGCCGGGCGAGGTCGCCCTCCAGGGTGCCGAACTTCGGCGCCACCGACGCGCCGTCGTCCGTCGCCGGCGGCCGCAGGCCCGAGCGGACGGTGACCAGCGGCCCGTCGGCCGCGGCCTGCTCGACCTCCTGGGCCAGCGCCCGGGTGGCCGGCCGGTCGTACGACGGCTCCCAGGCGGCGGCGAGCGCCGCCAGGACCGCCACCAGAACGAACTGCAGCGCGTACAGCGGCAGTCGGCGCGAAGCGGCCCGCGGCCACCGGCCGGCGATCATCCGTCCTCCCCCGTCCTCAGGGTCCGCGCCAGGTCGACCCGGGCGAACCGCCTTGCCAGCACCGACGATCCGGCCCCCACCAGTGCCCCGGTCGCCAGTGCGGTGGCCGCGGTGGCCGCCCACCCCGGGCCGGTGCGCAGCGCGGGGAACACCGCGGCGGCACTGCCGTCCACCACGACCAGCGGCAGCAGCAGGGCCGCCGACAGCAGGCCCAGTACCGCACCGAGCAGCACCGCGAGACCCGTCAGGGTGAGCATCTCGGTGCGCAGCACCGCCGCGAGCCGGCCGGGGGCGACACCGATCGCCCGCAGCACCGCGAACTCCCGGATCCGCGAGCGCGCGTCCGCCGCAGCCTGCACGGTCGTCCCGGTGAGCGCGAACAGCGGCGCGAGCAGCAGGCAGAGCCAGAGCGCGCGGCGCAGCCCCGCCTGGTACGGATCGGCGGCCAGCGCCGCGGCCTCGTCCCGCAGGCTCCGTACGGTGCCCAGCTCCGGACGCCCGCGCAGCGCGGCCTGCGCGGCGCGTCCGCCGTCCGGCCCGGCCGCGAGCCACCAGCGGGCCTCCGGTACGGGCGGTGACCCGCCGAGGACCCGCTGGGCGGCGAACGCCCGGGAGTCGGCGAGCACGGCCGGCCGCTCCCGCGGCAGGCCCGGGACGACGGCGATCCGCCCGACGACCACCGCCCGCACGACCGGGTCGCCGCCGGGGACGAGCAGCAGCCGGGAGCCGACCTGCACCCCGGTGGCGAGCAGCGCGTCGTCCGCGAGGACCGGCAGCAGCGGCGTGTCCGGCTCGGCGGCCACGGTGTACGCCACCTCGGGCGTGCGGCCGTCGCTCATCCCGTTCGGCTGCTGGGTGCGCAGCACGGCCCGCAGCAGGGTGCCGGCCGGCTCGGCGAGGGTGCACGGGCCGGCCAGGTCGTCGCTGGTGTCGGGGATGCGGCCCGCCGTGCCGGCCGTGGGATGGCCCGGGCAGCCGATGTCCTCCGGCCGGCCGGCGCCGGGCGCGGTGGCCGTCCAACCCGATCCGGCGGGCGGTGCGAGGTCGTGCCGGGCGGCCGGGCCGACGGCGGTGATCCGCTCCAGGTCCAGGGTGAGGCTGCGCCGCCCCGGCAGGTCCGCGGCGGGCTGCACGGCGACCCGGACGACCCGGGCGGGCCGCGCCGCGGTGACGGGGGAGGCCAGGTCGAAGCGGAGGGTGTGCCGGGCGCCGTCGGCGGGCAGCGTCGCGGTGAGCGTCCGGGCGAGGTCATCGGCGTCCTCGACCAGCAGGACGAGCCGCACCGCGTCGGCGGGCAGCGGCCCGTCCGCGGCGAGGCCCGCCGACAGCTCCAGCCCGGTCGTCCCCTCCGGAACCGGCAGCCCGTACGCGGGGGTGCCCCTGCGCAGCAGCGGGAGCAGGTCGGAGAGCGGCCGGTCGGCGAGGTCCGCACGGAGCGCCGGCAGCCCGGCCCCCGCGGACGAGAGGGTCTGCTGCGCGGTCCGGGTGTTGACGGCCACCGTCTGCACCGGCAGGTTCCCGAGGTCGGTACGGGCCTCGACCACCGGGCTCACGGCCCGGACACCCGGCAGCGCCGCCAGCGCGGCCGCCCGCCGGTCGGAGGGCAGGGTGCCGCCGCTCAGCCCGAGGTCCGCACCCACGGCCACGGCCGCCCGGTCGCGGTAGTTCGGCCCCAGCGAGGCGAGCGCGGTGGCGGAGAAGGCGCAGACGGCCAGCGCCAGCACCGAGAGCAGCACCGAGGCGGCCGGTCCGCCCGGCCGGCGGCTGATCCGCCAACTGCTCAGCGGCAGCACCAGACCGGTGCTGCGGGCGGCCAGCCGCTCCGCCAGCCGCATCAGCGGCGGCAGCAGCCGCAGCAGCACCAGCGCCCCGGCCGTCAGCACGGCGGCGGGCGCGAGCACCAGCACCGGATCCGCCCAGGTGCCGAAGCCGACCCGGGCCGGGTCGGCCACCGGGCCGCCGTAGTGCCGCAGTTGGAGCCAGCCGAGGACGGCCGCCAGCACCAGCGCCAGATCGACGCCGGCCTGCTGCGCGGCCGTCCGGCGGGCCGATCGGCGGCGCACCGCCGCGTCCCGCGCCCCGGACACCGCCAGGCGGGCGACCGGCAGCAGCACCGCGGCGCCGTGCACCAGCAGCATGGCGCCGACCGCGGCCACCGACCCGGCGGAGACGCCGGCGCCGGGCATCGCCAGTGGCGCCACGACCAGCATCCCGGTGAGGGCGGCGGGCAGCGCGAAGGCCGCCCACTCGCCGGCGGCGGCCAGCAGCAGCCGCCCGCCGCCCGCCCCGCGGGCCAGCCTCAGCACCGTCTCCGGCGCTCTGCTTTCGGAGAGTTGACGTGCCGTCATGGCCAGGGTGAGGGTGGCGAGCGCGGTGAGCAGGGTGGCCGGCACGTACAGCGAGGAACGGGCCGCGAGCATCGGCAGCGCGGTGCCGCCCAGCAGGTCCGGCAGCGCGGTACGGACCGCCGTCCCGCCGACCGGCGGCCGGGCGTCCCGGAACACCGACCGGACGGAGTCCCCGGTGCCGAACGCCGCGGACCGGGCCCGCAGCCCGGCGAGTTCGGACACCCGCAGCCCCGACACGTCGGGCAGTGCCACCCACTCGGCGAGGCCGCTGTCGGCCAGCGCGGCCTCGGCGCGGAACGCCGCGGGGGAGACCAGCACGGCCGCCCGCTCCACCTCGCGGTCCGGCTCGGCCAGGCCCTGCCAGAACGCACCGCTGTGCTCCGCGGCCCGGTAACGGCCGGTGACCCGCAGCGCCACGGTGTGGTTGGCCGGACTGGTCAGCACCAGCACGTCACCCGGGCGGACGCCCGTCCGCTGCGCCCACTCGTCGGGCACCGCCGCCGCGACCTCGGCGCCGTCCCCGCCGGCGGGCCAGCTGCCGGCGGTCAGCCGCGCGTGGCGGCCGGGCTCGGCCAGGCCCACCGGCAGCAGCACCGACTCGGCGGGCAGGGCGGGCTGCCCGGCAGGCCGGGCCGTGGTCAGCGGCGCCGCCGTCCGCGCGGCCGTCTCGACCCGGTACGGCACGCCCGCCAGCACCCGGCGGAACGCCGACCGCACCGAGCGGTCGGCCGCCGCCTGCGGCCCGGCCGCGCCCAGCTCGGTCTGCACGGCCACCGACAGCCGCCGGTCGCCCGCCAGTTGGCGGCGCATCCCGTCGGTCACCGCCCGGCCGGACAGTGCGGTCAGCACCGTCACCGCGGCGGCCGCGACCAGCACCGCGAGCGCCGCCGAGACCAGCGGCAGCGCATGGTGGCCGACCCTGCGGGCCACCGTGCGGTGGGCCCGCGGCTCCGATCGGTCCGGCACGGACGTCCTCCTCGGGCGACGGCAAGTACGACGGCAAGTACGACGGCAAGTACGACGGCAACTACCTGGAACAGCACGTGCACCGGGGCGGGGGGGGGGGGGGCCCCCGGCCGCGCCCCCCCCCCCCCCCGCCCCCCCCCCCGCGGGGCGCAGCCGCCGTCAGCAGCAGCTGCCGGTGTTCTCCCAGCCGGTGCAGAAGCTGCTGTCCCAGCACTTGTTCTGCTGGAGGCGCAGGTTGCGGACACCGCAGCCGGACGAGCTGACGCAGCGGGTCTGGTACCACCAGGTGGCGTCCGCCGTGATCTTCGGCGCGAAACGGGCGGCCACGGCGTCCGCGAACTGCTGGAGCTTGCTCATCACGTACTCCTCACTCCGTCCGGCCGCCGGGTTGCAGCCGGACGCCGTGGACGCTAACGGCCCGGCATACAGCGGACGTTGCACCCGCGCAGTACGAGCCGTGTATCCCCCGTTCCTATGCTGCGGATCCGCGTTCCCGCGCTGCGGACCCCCGTTGTGGCGCCGTGGCTGTGGAGAGGACTCCCGATGTACTACGCAGCGGTCGCCTGCCGCGTCCTGCTCGCCCTGGTCTTCGCGGCCTCCGCCGTCTCCAAGGTGCGCGGGCGCACCGCGTTCGCCGCCTTCGAGGACGCACTGCGCGGAATGCGGCTGGTGCCCGCCGGACAGGTCCGGCGCGCCGCCCTGGCGGTGGCCGCGGCCGAGACGGCGCTGCCCGTGCTGCTCGCCGTCCCGACCACCGAGACGGCCGGCCTGCTGCTGGCGGTCGTGCTGCTCGCCGGCCTCACCGCCTCGATCGCGGTCACCCTGCGCCGCGGCGCCGTGGTCAGCTGCCCCTGCTTCGGCGCCACCGCCGCGCCGCTCGGCCCCCGCCACCTGGTGCGCAACCTGCTGCTCACCGCCGCCGCGCTGACCGCGCTCGCCGCCGCCCACCGGCCGCCCCCGGACGGCGGTGCGCAGGCCGCCGCCCTGCTGCTCGCGGCCGGCACCGGCGCCCTGGCCGCGCTGGTCACCGCCGCCCTCGACGACCTCGCCGCCCTCTTCGCCCCCTCCCGATAGGAGCTCCGAAATGCCCGTGCTGGTCTCGGCCGTCGTGCTGCTGGGCGCGCTCGGCCTGCTCAACCTCGCACTCACCTTCGGGATCGTCCGGCGCCTCAACGCCGAGTCCGCCCGGGCCGCACAGCCCGCCGGCCTGCACGGACTCGCGGACGCCGCCAGCATCGGCGCGACCGCCGGCCCGTTCTCGGTCACCGCCGCCGACGGCTCGACGGTCACCCGGGACACCCTGGCCACGCCCGCCCTGGTCGCCTTCTTCGCCCCCGGCTGCCCGCCCTGCGCCGAACTGCTCCCCGAATTCACCGGCCGCCTCCGGGAGGACGGCCCGCCCGCCGGCGACGTCCTCGCCGTGGTCACCCCCGGCGCCGGCCAGCAGGAGTACGTCGACGCCCTCGCCGAGGTCGCCACCGTCGTCACCGGAGACCAGGCCCAGGACGTGGTGGACGCGCTCGGCGTCGGCGGATTCCCGGTCGTCGCCCGGCTGGACGACGACGGCACCCTGCACGTCCTCCACCGCGACCTGCGGGAGATGGCCCGCCCGGTGCCCGCATGAGGCGCCGCCCCGCCGCACTCCGCGCCGTCCTCGGCCTCGCCGTCCGCACCGCCCCGGCGGCCCTGCTCGGCTGCCTGCTGAGCGCCGCCGCGGTCGCCGTGGTGCCGGTCGCCGCCGCCTGGCTGATGCGCACCGTGCTGGACGCGCTCACCGCCCCGGCCACCCCGGGCGCCGGCCTGCTGCTGCCCGTCGCCGGCCTGGTCGCCACCGGCGTCGGTGCGGCCGTCCTGCCGCACGTCGAGCAGCTGGTCCGCGGCGAACTCGCCCGCCGGATCGCCGTCGAGGCACAGGACCGGCTCTACGCGGCCGTCAACTCCTGGGTGGGCCTGGCCCGTTTCGAGGACCCGGCGCGGCTCGACCGGCTCCGGCTCGCCCAGAGCTGCGGGCAGGAGGCCCCGCCGCAGATCGTCCTCGGCGCGGTCGGGCTGCTCCGCACCGCCCTCACCACCGCCGGGTTCGTCGCCACCCTCGCCGCGATCGGACCCGTCCTCGCCCTGCTCGTGCTGCTCGCCTCCGTGCCCGTGCTGGCCACCGAGTTCCGGCTCTCCCGGGCCTGGGTCGGCACCGCACTGCGGATCACCCCGTACGAGCGGCGGGAGATGTTCTACGGGCAACTGCTCGGCGACGTGCAGGCCGCCAAGGAACTACGGCTGTTCGGACTCGGCAGCCACTTCCGGGCCCGGATGCGGGCCGACCGCGCCGTGGTCGACGCCGCCAACCGCCGCACCGAACAGCGGGCCGCCCTGCTGCAGGGCGCGCCCGCCCTGGTGTCCGCGGCGGTCTCCGCGGCCGGGCTGGTCTGGGCCGTCCGCGCGGCGGCCCGCGGTGAACTCACCGTCGGCGACGTCTCGGTGTTCGTGGCGGCGGTCGCCGCCGTCCAGGGCGGCATCGGCACCGCCGCGGCCCTCGCCGCCCTCGCCCAGCAGAAGCTCGCCCTCTTCGGCCAGTACCTCGACGTCCTCGCCGAACCCGTGGACCTGCCCGCCCTCGCCCCGGTACGGCCGGCCCCGCCGCTGCGGCAGGGCCTCGAACTGCGCGACGTCTGGTTCCGGTACTCCGACCGGCACGACTGGGTGCTGCGCGGCGTCAGCCTCACCCTCCCCGCCGGCCGCTCGCTCGCCCTGGTCGGCGACAACGGCGCCGGCAAGAGCACCCTCGTCAAGCTGCTGCTCCGGTACTACGACCCGACCCGCGGCACCGTGCTCTGGGACGGCACCGACATCCGCCACTTCGAACCCGAGGAGCTGCGGGAGCGGATCAGCGCGGTCTTCCAGGACTTCATGCGCTACGACCTGACCGCCGCCGAGAACATCGCCCTCGGCGACGTCCGCGCCGCCGACCCGGACCGCGTCCGGCGGGCCGCCGCCGAAGCCGGCGCCGACGGACTGCTGGCGTCCCTCCCGCAGGGCGGTGACACCATGCTCGGCCGCGCCTTCCTCCAGGACCCGGACCACCCCGAGGAGGGCGTCGAACTCTCCGGCGGGCAGTGGCAGCGGGTCGCGCTGGCCCGCGCCATGATGCGGCGCAGCCCCGACCTGCTGATCCTCGACGAGCCGACGGCCGGCCTCGACCCCGCCGCCGAGTACGAGGTCCAGGAGCTGCTGCGCCGCCACCGGCACGGACGCACCAGCCTGATGATCTCGCACCGCCTCGGCACCGCCCGGGAGGCCGACCTGATCGCCGTCCTGCGCGAGGGCACCGTCACCGAACACGGCACCCACGAGGAGCTGATCGCCGCCGACGGCACCTACGCCGGGCTCTTCCACCGGCAGGCCGAGGGCTACACCGCCGGGAGCACCCGGTGACCACGGCCCTGTTCGGTGCCGCCGCCACCGCGCTGCTGATCACGGCCACCGCATGCCTGGCCGCCGTGCGCCGCCGCCTGCTGATCACCGTCGAAGGGGTGAGCATGCAGCCCACCCTGCGGGCCGGCGACGTGCTGATCGGCCGGCGGGCCAAACTGCGCGCCCTGCGGGTGGACGCCCTGGTGATCGTCGAACGCCCCGACCCGTCCGGCCACTGGCCCGACCCCGGCGCCGGCCGGCCGCGCCGCTGGATGGTCAAACGCGTCGCCGCCCTCCCGGGCGACCCGATGCCGGCCGCCGTGACCGCCTGCTCCGCCGGTTCGGTGGTGCCGCCGGGCACGGTGGTCGTGCTCGGCGACAACCGTGCCGCCAGCATCGACTCCCGCACCCTCGGGCCCGTCCCCGCCGACCGCGTCCTCGGCGTCGCCCTGCGCCGCCACCGCCCCGGCCCCGCCGCCCACCCGCTGACCCCCCCGGCCGGGGACGCAGACGGGCGGG
>NZ_BAAALD010000069.1:0-40056 GCF_039528095.1 Kitasatospora arboriphila | reverse complement strand
CCTGGGCGGGCCCCCCCCCGGCCCCCCCCCCCCCCCCCCCCCCCGCCCCCCCCCCCGCAACCCCGCGGGGCCGCCCCGGCAGCGGTGCCGGGCCGGCCGCGGTGGCGGGGTGGGCGCCGGTCAGACCGCCGGCGAGGGCTTGAGGACGACGAAGTCCGCGCCGTTCGGGTCCACGCAGACGGCGAGGCGGCCGACGCCGGGGGCGTCCTCGGGCTCCATCTGGAGGCTGCCGCCGTTGGCCTTGACCTTGGCGGCCGCGTCGTCGGTGTCCTCGACGGCGAAGACGGGGTGCCAGTACGGCGTGCCGCCGGTGAGCACCAGGTGCTCGGGGGGCAGCTGCATCAGCCCGCCCTGCATCCGGTCCTCGGGCAGGCCTGCGGGGGTGATCAGCCAGTAGGTGCCCTCGACGCCGCCGGGCAGCGGCATGGCCGAGGTCTGCCAGCCGAAGAGGGTGCCGTAGAACTCGCGGGCGGCCGCGGCGTCCGTGGTGTACAGCTCCGTCCAGTTGAGGCTGACCGGGTCGTCGACCATCTGCAGGCCGGGGTCGCCGATCGGCTGCCAGACGGCGAACTGTCCGCCGAGCGGGTCGGAGAACTGGGCCATCCGGCCTTCCTCGCCCGCGTCCGTCGGGGGGACCCGGACGGTGCCGCCGAGCCGCTGCACGGCCTCGGCGGTGGCGTCCACGTCGGTGGTCTTGAAGTAGAGCATCCAGGCCGAACGGGCGCCTTCCTCGGTGAGCGGCCCCAGGCCGCCCACGATCCTGCCGTTGTGCTTGAAGGCCCGGAAGTCGCCGCCCTCCTCGTCGAAGGACTGGGTCTCCCAACCGAGCACGGCGTTGTAGAAGGCGGCCGTAGCGGCGACGTCGGGGGCGCCGAGGTCGAGCCAGCAGGGGGAGCCGGGTACGAAGTCGGTAGTGATCACGTCTTCTCCCATCGAGAGTGCCACCGCGGCCCAGCCTCCCAGCGCCCGGCGGCCCCCGCCCGTCGGCACACCCCCACCGGCCCGTCCGGGGCGGAGCGCGGCGGGGTGCGGTTCGGCGGAGCAGGTCACTGCGTCCGGTCGGTCGTCTCCTCCGCCCGCCGCCGCCAGTGCGCGAGGCTGCTGCGCGTGACGCGGGTCCGGGGATGGTCCGGGCCCAGCACCCGCTCGCGGTCCGCGAGGACCTCGGCGAACACCGCGGCCGCGGCCGCTGCCTCGCCCGACTCCCCCAGCCAGCGGGCGAGGCTGTGCCGGGTGGTGAGGGTCTCCGGGTGGTCCGGGCCCAGTACGCGGGTCTGCATCGCCAGCACGTCGGCGAAGGCCGCCGCCGCTCGCGCCGCGTCGCCGGCCATTCCTTCCCAGTGCGCGAGGTTGTGCCGGGTGGTGAGGGTGTGGACGTGCTCCGGACCGAGCAGCCTGACCCGGTCGGCGAGCACCTCGGCGAGCTCCGCCGCCGCCCGGGCCGGATCGCCCGCCCAGCCGCGCCAGTGGGCGAGGTTGTGCCGGGCGGTGAGCGTGTAGTGGTGGTCCGGCCCCAAAGTACGGAGGTGGTCGGCCATCAGCGCGGTGAAGTCCGCGATGGCACCGTCCACGTCGCCGGCCCGGCCGCGCCACCAGGCGAGGTTGTGCCGCGCGGTCAGGGTGTCGATGTGGTCGGCACCCAGCCTGCGGGTCCGCTCGCCGAGGACCTCTCCGAGCAGGTCGATCGCGCCCTGCACGTCCCCGGACTCGGCCTGCCAGAAGGCACGGTCGTGGCGTGCCGTCAGGATCTCCGGGTGGTCGGGGCCGAGCGTGTCCGCGATGTCGCCGGCGAGCCGGTCGAACCATGCGGCCGCCGCGCCGGTCTGGCCCGACTCGCCGAGACTGCGGCCTGCCCGGAACAGCAGCGGATGCGTCACGGGCGCTCCGAGCGCGGCAGCGGCGTGCCGGGCCAGCGCCGCGGTGTTGGCCCTCAGCGCCGCGGCCAGGCCGGTGTCCCGTTCGATCTCCGGCCACGCCGCCACCAGGACGTCGGCGGCGGCGCGGGCCAGCGAGTCGCGCTCCCGCGCGGGGACCTCCTCGCGGACACTGCGCTGGACGAGCTGGTGGACCCGGACGGTGTGGTGCGGGTGGTCGGGCACGTGATCGATCAGGCTGAGCCGGTGCAGCACCCGCAATGAGCCGACCACCTCCTGGGCCGTCGCCCCGCCATCGCCCGGGCCGCCGCGCTGCGCGCCGAAACGGGCCACGGCGGCATCGTCGGTCAGCACCGCGCCCGGGATGCCGTTCGGGTCAAGCATGGCGGCGAGCTGCAGGACCGGTCGTGCCAGCCCCTGTGGTCGCATCGCATCCGCGCGTTCGAGTGACATCGACCATGCGGCCGCCACCGTGGTGCGCTGGTCGTCGGGGAGCGAGGACGGCTCAGGCAGGGCGTCCGCCAGTGCGGTGGCGCGGTCCGCGAGCAGGCGGCGGTACGTCCGGCAGTCCAGTCCGGCATCGACGAGGTACGCCGCGGCCTGGGACAACGCGAGGGGCAGCCGCCCCAGGTCCTCGGCCAGCTGCGCCAGGTCCTCGGCCGGGGCCCGGTGACCGTGCACGGCGAGCACGGCGCCGAGGTACTCGACCGCCTCGTCCACGGTGAACAGTCCGACGGCGACCGGTCGACGGCCCGAACCGACCAGAGCGGCGTCGCGCCGCCGTGTGGTGACCAGGATCCGTCCGGACGGGCTCTCCGGCGGCCACAGGTCGCGCAGGTCGGCGAGGTCGGCGAGGTCGTCCAGTACGACCAACCAGCGCAGTGCGGCGGTCACTGGCGCCTCGAGCCAGGCGAGGAAGGCCTGCGCCGCAGCCTCCGGATCGCCCGGGTCCTGATCCAGGAGTTGCACGGCGGCCCGGGCGTAGCCGTCGACCACCGCGGTGCGGGTGGCAGCGGTGATCCAGACAAGGAGGTCCAGCCGCCCGCCGGCCTGGGCCTGCCGGGCGTAGTGGGCGGCGAGTTGTGTCTTCCCGACGCCTCCCATGCCGGTGACGACCTGGCCCAGCACGGCAGTGCCCCCGCCGTCCAGGGCCTCCTCCAGGACCCGGATCTCCGCCCGGTACTGGTAGCAGTCGGCTCTCCTGGGGAGGACGCCGATCTGGCGGGGCATCGGCCGGGGTACCGGATGGAAGTGGTTGTGCTGGACGCTGTGGTCGCCGGTCTGGATCGCCGTCGGCCCGGAGAAGACGCCGCCGGAACGGACCGGGTCACCGGACGGTGCCGGCGACGGTGCGGTCACGCGTCACGGCCGAAGTGGTTCTCCTGTCGGCCGAAG
This sequence comes from Kitasatospora arboriphila, assembly GCF_039528095.1. Taxonomy (NCBI): domain Bacteria; kingdom Bacillati; phylum Actinomycetota; class Actinomycetes; order Kitasatosporales; family Streptomycetaceae; genus Kitasatospora; species Kitasatospora arboriphila. The sequence continues at coordinate 36,787 of NZ_BAAALD010000069.1, read as the reverse complement.
TCCCCGGTCTGGATGGCGGTCGGGCCGTGGAAGGTATTGCCGCCGACGGCGCCGCGGGCGTTGCCGCCGGGCAGCAGTGCTTGCAAGTCCCGTACCGATGCTTCTCGTTCGTCCTCCCCGAGGCTATCGAGCCGGCTCGCCAGCCGGGCCTGCCAGAGTGCCTCGTGCCGGGCGGACGTACGCCTGATCGCTTCCTCGTCCGGACCCGCGGCCGCCAAGGCCTCCGCCGTCCGGTCCAGACGTTCCAGGGCCGCGCGTTCGCGCTGGACGTCGCCGCGCCCGAACCAGCGCGCCAGGCGGCTCCGCAGGCCCTCCCAGGCATCCGTGCCCGCGGCTTGGACGACCGCCGCACCGCCTGCCGCGGCCAGCGCCGCAAGTGATTCCGCCAGCACCCGATCCCCCTTGTGGACAAGCGACATGACGCTTCGACGGTAGCGTCCGCAGCGCGGCCCGACCAGTGACCGCGGCGTGTCCCGGGCAGCGGACCGCGCTTGCCGGAAGCCGGGACGGCTGCTGCCTCCGGCCGCTACATTGGTGGCCAGTGCGCACGGCCCGGACCGGTACCGGGCGTTCCGTCGTTCCGTCCCCACCGAGACAAGGGGAGACACGATGACCGTTCCGTTCGACGGCAGACCTCCGAATACTCCGCCCCAGGCCCTCCCCCCGAACAGGACGCCACTGGCCGATCTGGCCGCCCTCGGGCCACATGCGCTCATCGCCCCGCTCGAGCGCATCCTTCCCGACATCGACCACGACCGGGGCATCGTCTCGGCCTTCAACTCCGGCGGCGGCGGGGACGAGGAGTGGAGCCGCAGGAACAAGGGAGGCGGCGAGTCGGGCGACAGTGATACTGGCGGTGGGGAGCCGAAGCCCGAGGGCGACGACTGACGACCCGTGCACCGGCCACCGGCTCCTTTCCGGCAGTTCGTCCTGAAGGTGCACAGCCGCTGCGACCTGGCGTGCGACCACTGCTACGTCTATACGCACGCCGACAGCGGCTGGCGACGGCAACCGACGGTCATGCCCGACGATGTCCTCCGCAGGACTTCCCATCGCATCGCCGAGCACGCGGTCCGTCACCGGCTCCGCACCGTCCACGTCGTCCTGCACGGTGGCGAGCCCCTCCTCGCGGGTCCCGCCCGGCTGCGCCGGGTCTGCGAGGAACTCCGCAACGCCCTTCCGCCCGGCTGCGGGCTGGATCTACGGATTCACACCAACGGCATGCTGCTCGACGAGGAATTCTGCGCGCTCTTCGACCAGTTGGGCGTCGGGGTCGGGCTCTCCGTCGACGGTGACCGCACCGCCAACGACCGGCACCGGCGGTACGCCGACGGCCGGAGCAGTCACACCGGCGTGCTCGCCGCCATCGCTCTGCTGCGCCGCCCCCGGTTCCGGCACCTCTACACCGGCTTGCTCTGCACCGTCGACGTGGCGAACGACCCGGTGGCGGTCTTCGACGCGCTGGCCGAACTCGAGCCGCCCTCCTGCGACTTCCTGCTTCCACATGCCACCTGGGACAGCCCACCGGCCGGCGACGGTTCGGCAACGCCCTACGCCGACTGGATGCTCACCGTGCACGACCGGTGGGAGGCGGCCGGCCGCCCTGTGCGCATCCGCGTCTTCGAGTCCGTCCGCCGCACCTTGATCGGGCAGACCAGCCGGACGGAGGCGTTCGGCCTCGATCCGGCTGACCTGGTGGTCGTCGAAACCGACGGCAGCATCGAACAGGCGGACAGTCTGAAGACGGCCTTCGACGGCGCACCGGCGACGGGCCTCGACGTGTTCGGCCACAGCTTCGACGAGGCGGCCGCCCACCCGGGCATCGCCCTACGTCAGGCCGGATCGGGCGGCCTCTGCACGACATGCCGCGCCTGCCCGGTGGTGCACGCCTGCGGCGGCGGGCTGTACGCACACCGCTACCGGACGGGGTCCGGCTTCGACAACCCGTCCGTCTACTGCGCAGACCTGAAGGAGCTCGTGACCGGACTCGCACGGCGCACCGGAGCACCCACCGTGACCACCCGCGAGCCTCCGCCCGCGCCGGTCCTGACCGACGGGGAACTGGACGAGCTGGCCCGCGGCCCGGTCGGCGGAACGACACAGCGACGGTTGGACGCGGCCCAGCTCGACCTGACCCGCCGTCTGCTCGCCGGCGCGGCCCGGGTCGGTGACACCGAGCCGTGGGAGCTTCTGACCGTGCTCGACCAAACCGCTCCGGAAGCGGTCGACGCCGTGCTGCGCCACCCGTACGTACGTGCCTGGGCGGTCCGCTGGCTGCAGGACGGGTCGGGCGCGGCCTCTGCGGTGCTCGCCGCGGTCGCGGCGGCCGCGGCCGTGCGGGCCGGCTGCGACTTCGAGATCGAGGTCGCTGTCCGCCGCGGAGCGGTCCACCTCCCGACCGTCGGCCGGATGGTGGTGGACGGAGGCGGCCGCGCCGTCGTACGAAGGGACCAGGCAGGTGTGACGGTGGCGGGAATCGCTCTCGGTGACCGCCACCGCGGTACGGCGCTCTGGCAGCCCCGGCGACGGCTCGCGGGGGCGGAGGGCTGGGGCCCCGCCCTGGAGGACTCCGATCCGGAGCGCGAATGCCACGGCCGCGCGGTGGCGCAGCGCCTCGGTCCCACCGCACTGGCTTCCTGGACCGGGGCGCTGCGGCAGGCTTGGGAGGTTATCCGCGCAGATCTGCCCTCCACGGCCCGGGCCGTCGCCGGCGGGCTCCGCACGCTCACACCCCTGGTCCCGAACGCCGGCGGGCGGCAGGTGCACGCCGCCGCCCGGCACGCGTACGGCGCCCTGGCCCTGCCGCTGGCGGCCGACGGGACGACGCTCGCCGCGCGGATCGTCCGCGGGTTCCGAACGGTCACCTTCCACGGTGTCCTGGACTTGCACGCGCTGTGTGCACCGGCGGACGGAGTCCGGTTGCCGTCCCCTTGGCGTTCGGTGCCTTGCCCGCCCGAGAGCCTGCTGGCGGACGCCCACAGCGCCCTGGCCGTGGTCGAGTTCTGGGGTGCCCGCGCAGGGTCGGGCCAGGTCGCTGGCGGCGGCCCGGCGGACACCGCACGCCTGCGCCTGGCCGTCTGGCGGACACGCACGTGTCAGGGCCTGACCACACTGGCTGCGTCGCAGGCCCTCACCCCGGCGGGTCGACGGTTCACCGAGAGGATGCAGGAGGCCCTCGAGCCCTGGCTCGTGCTGCCGCTCGGCCCGACCGCCGAAGCCCTCGGCAGGGCGACGGAGGTACGGCACGGCCGTTGAGCCTGGGTGGCGGCGATCGCTCCGATCGGACTCTTTGTCGATATCGCCGAAGGCGTCCAGGACCGAGACCTCCCTGCGCCTGTCCGGCGGGCGACTGAGACGGGGCGGGGCGGCCGGACGTCCGGCCGCCCCGCCCCCGCCGTCATCGTGGCGGTCTGCGGGTGCCCGCGCTCAGGGCGGTGTAGAGCGCGAGCGAGGAGGCGAAGCCGACGGCCCAGCCGTAGTCGGCCAGCGGCTTGAGGAAGGGGATCAGGCCGTCGGCGGGGAAGGGGCCGCCGTAGGAGCCGCCGACGGCGAGGAGGCCGCCGACGACCAGGGAGGTGACGGCCCGCCAGTTCCAGCCGCCGGCGTACCAGTAGGCGCCGTGCGGGCGGTACAGGTCGGCGAGTTCCAGGGCGGTGCGGCGGACGATCCAGTAGTCGGCGATCAGGATGCCGGCCACCGTGCCGAGCATGCCGCCGACCACGCCGAGCCAGGTGAAGATGTAGATCTGCGGGTCGGAGATCAGCTTCCACGGGAAGATCACGATGCCGACCACGCCGGTGATGACCGCGCCCGTCCGGAAGTTCACCAGCTTCGGCAGCAGGTTGGACAGGTCGTAGGCCGGGGACACCACGTTGGCCGCGATGTTGACGGACAGGGTGGCGATCAGCACGGTCAGCAGGGCGAAGAGGATGCCGACGGTGGAGTCCATCTTCGCGGCGAGTGCGATCGGGTCCCAGATCGGCTCGCCGTAGACGGCCTGGGAGCCGGAGGTCACCAGGACGGACAGCAGCGCGAAGAGGGTCATGGTGGTGGGCAGGCCGAGCGCCTGGCCGCGGATCTGCGCCTTCTGCGAGCCGCCGAAGCGGGTGAAGTCGGGGATGTTCAGCGAGAGCGTCGACCAGAAGCCGATCATGCCCATCAGGGCGGGGAAGAAGACCTTCCAGAAGTCGCCGTCCCAGCCGAGCTTGGAGGGCTGGTCGAGCAGCGGGCCGAAGCCGCCGGCCTCCACCGAGATCCAGATCAGCAGGGCGAGTGCGCCGACGATGACGAACGGCGCCGCCCAGTTCTCGAACCGCCGCAGGGTCTCCATGCCGCGGACGATGATCGCCATCTCGATCACCCAGAAGATCAGGAACGACAGCCACTGCGTCCACGGGTAGCCGCCGACGTGGGAGGCGTCCTGCCAGCCGGAGCCGAGCAGCTTGCCTGCGAGCAGGAAGATGCCCTCGCCGCCGATCCAGGTCTGGATGCCGAACCAGGCGCAGGCCACCGCCGCGCGGATCATGGCCGGCAGGTTGGCGCCGCGCAGGCCGAACGAGGCCCGGGCGAACACCGGGAAGGGGATCCCGTACTTGGTGCCGGCGTGCCCGGTGAGCAGCATCGGGACGAGCACGATCAGGTTGGCCAGCGCGATGGTGAGGACGGCCTGCTTCCAGTCCATGCCGAGTGCGACGAGGCCGGAGGCGAGCGTCCAGGACGGGATGTTGTGGGCCATGCCGACCCAGAGGGCCAGGAAGTTGTAGGTGGTCCAGCGGCGTTCCGCGACGGGGACGGGTCTCAGGTCGTCGTTGGCGAATCGGGGGTCGGAGAGGTCGGTGCCGGGGGCGAGTTCGATCCGGCCGTCGGGCTGCACGGACTGGGTGACGGACTGGGCTGCGGACACGGGCTACCACCTTGTGGGGGGACGGCCCGGCGCCCGCCGTGTGGGCGCCCGCCGGGGAAGGTGATGGTGCGTCGGTGCGGGTGGTCGGTGCGGGTGCGCGAGGGGAGCGCGGGGCGTCGGGCGAGCGCCTCCGGGTCAGGAGAGGGCCGGGATCACGCTCTTGCCGTAGGCGTCGATGGTGGGCTCGATCGCGTCGTGCATCGCGTACACGGCGAACTGGTCGACGCCCAGCGCGCGGAGCTCCTCCAGCTTGGCGAGCTGCCGCTCGGGGGTGCCGATCAGGCAGAACCGGTCGACGATCTCGTCGGGGACGAAGGCGGTGTCCGGGTTCCCGGCCCGGCCGTGGTGGCTGTAGTCGTAGCCGTGCCGGTCCTTGATGTACGCGGTGAGCTCCTCCGGGACCATCGCGGAGTGCTCCCCGTAGCGGGAGACCAGGTCGGCGACGTGGTTGCCGACCATGCCGCCGAACCAGCGGCACTGCTCGCGGGCGTGGGCCAGCGCCTCCGGCGAGTCGTCGGCGGTCACGTACGCGGGGGCGGCCACGCAGATGGTGACGGAGGCCGGGTCGCGGCCGGCCTCGGCGGCGGAGTCGCGGACGGCCTTGACCATCCACTCGGTCAGGTAGGGGTCGGCGAGCTGCAGGATGAAGCCGTCGGCGACCTGTCCGGTGAGGTGCAGCGCCTTGGGCCCGTACGCGCCCATCCAGACCGGCAGCCGGGAGCCCTCCTTGACCCACGGGATGTGGATCTCGGTGCCGTCGACCTCGACGGTGCGGCCCTCGGCGAGGTCGCGGATCGCGTTGATCGCCTCGCCGAGCATGCCGAGCCCGGCCGGGCGGCGGCCGGCCACCCGCTGCGCCGAGTCGCCGCGGCCGATGCCGCACACGGTGCGGTTGCCGTACATGTCGTTGAGGGTGGCGAACAGCGAGGCGGTGACCTCCCAGGTGCGGGTGGCGGGGTTGGTCACCATCGGGCCGACGATCATCCGCTCGGTCTCGGCGAGGATCCGGCTGTAGATGACGAAGGGCTCCTGCCAGAGCACGACGGAGTCGAAGGTCCACCCGTGGGTGAAGCCGGCCGCCTCGGCGCGCTTCATCCGGTCGATGAGCAGGCGGGCAGGCGGGTCGGTCTGCAGGACGAGTCCGATGTCCACGGGGCTCCTAGCGGTCGAGGTACTGGCAGGTGGCGCGCGGCTGGTAGCGGCCGTGGCCGGCGCGTCCGAGGTAGTTGTCCCCGTCGATGACGACGGTGCCGCGGGAGAGCACGGTGCGGACCTTGCCGGTGATCCGCCTGCCCTCGTACGCCGAGTAGTCGACGTTCATGTGGTGGGTCTCGGCGGAGATCGTCTGCTCCGCGTTCGGGTCGTAGACCACGACGTCGGCGTCGGCGCCGGGGGCGATGGTGCCCTTCTTCGGGTAGAGGCCGAACATCCGGGCCGGGGTGGCGCAGGCGATCTCGATCCAGCGGCGGCGGGTGAGGTGCCCGTCGACGACGGCCTGGTGCAGCAGGTCCATCCGGTTCTCGACGCCGGGCAGGCCGTTGGGGATCTTGGAGAAGTCGCCGCGGCCGAGTTCCTTCTGCCCGACGAAGCAGAACGGGCAGTGGTCGGTGGAGACCACCTGCAGGTCGTTGGTGCGCAGGCCCTTCCACAGCTCGGCCTGGTGCTCCTTGGGCCGCAGCGGGGTCGAGCAGACGTACTTGGCGCCCTCGAAGCCGGGCTCGGCGAGGTTGTCGGTGGAGAGGAAGAGGTACTGCGGGCAGGTCTCGCCGAAGACCGGCAGGCCGGCATCCCGGGCGCCGGCGATCTCGGCGACCGCGGAGGCGGCGGAGACGTGCACCACGTACAGCGGCGAGCCGGCGACCTGGGCGAGCTTGATCGCCCGGTGGGTGGCCTCGGCCTCCAGCAGCTCGCGGCGGACCTCGCCGTGGTAGCGCGGGTCGGTCTTCCCCGCGGCGAGGGCCTGCTCGACCAGGACGTCGATCGCGATGCCGTTCTCGGCGTGCATCATGATCAGGCCGCCGTTGTCGGCGCCGCGCTGCATGGCCCGCAGGATCTTGCCGTCGTCGCTGTAGAAGACGCCCGGGTAGGCCATGAACAGCTTGAAGGAGGTGACGCCCTCCCCCACCAGCAGGTCCATCTCCTTGAGGCTGGCGTCGTTGACGTCGGCGAGGATCATGTGGAAGCCGTAGTCGATCGCACAGTTGCCCTCGGCCTTGGCGTGCCAGGCGTCCAGGCCCTCGCGGAGCGAGGCGCCGACCGACTGGACGGCGAAGTCGACGATCGTCGTGGTGCCGCCCCAGGCCGCGGCCCGGGTGCCGGTCTCGAAGGTGTCGGAGGCGGAGGTGCCGCCGAACGGCAGCTCCATGTGGGTGTGGGCGTCGACGCCGCCGGGGATCACGTACATCCCGGTGGCGTCGATCACCCGGTCGGCCGTCCACTCGGCGGCGCTGCTGCCGGCCGCGGCGAGGGCGACGATCCGCTCGTCCTCGATCAGCACGTCGGCGTTCAGTTCCTCGGCGGCGGTGACCACCAGGCCGCCGCGGATCACGGTGCGGGTCACGGGCGCTCCTCTCAGGCCTGGGTGAGCGGGCCGTAGGCGTCCGGGCGGCGGTCGCGGTAGAAGGCCCACTGCTGGCGGACCTCCTCGATGGCGTCGAGGTCGAGGTCGCGGACGACCAGCTCCTCGTCCTTGTCGGAGGCCACGTCGCCGACGAACCGGCCGCGCGGGTCGACGAAGTAGCTGGTGCCGTAGAAGTCGTTGTCGCCGTACTCCTCGACGCCGACCCGGTTGATCGCGGCGATGTAGTACTCGTTGGCGACGGCCGCGGCGGGCTGCTCCAGCTTCCACAGGTACTGGGAGAGGCTGCGGCTGGTGGCCGACGGGTTGTAGACGATCTCGGCGCCGGCCAGGCCCAGCGCGCGCCAGCCCTCCGGGAAGTGCCGGTCGTAGCAGATGTACACGCCGACCTTGCCGACCGCGGTGTCGAACACCGGCCAGCCGAGGTTTCCCGGCTTGAAGTAGTACTTCTCCCAGAATCCCTTCACCTGCGGGATGTGGTGCTTGCGGTACTTGCCGAGGTAGCTGCCGTCGGCGTCGATGACGGCGGCGGTGTTGTAGTAGAAGCCCTGCTGCTCGACCTCGTAGACCGGCACGACGATCACCATCCGCAGGTCCCGGGCCAGGTCCTGCATGCGCCGGACGGTCGGCCCGTCCGGGACGGGCTCCGCCCAGGAGTAGTGCTCCGGCTCCTGCACCTGGCAGAAGTACGGGGCGTTGAAGACCTCCTGGAATCCGATGATCTGGGCGCCCTGCGCCGCCGCCTCGCGCGCCGCCTTTTCGTGAGCGGCGACCATCGTTTCCTTGTCCCCCGTCCAGGCGGTCTGGAACAGCGCTGCCCTGACGACTCGGCTCATCTCAACTCCTCGCAGAAGTCGGTGTAGACCGTTGACATTAGGAGTTTCACACCCCGAGGTGCAGTACCACGCTGTAACGCTCTCCCGTGTTGTGCGTTCCGCGGCGAAACCATGATCGGATGTAAATCGGATCCGGATGACGAATGGCGCCCGTCGGGGTTACACCGGGGTTTCCGATGGGGATGATGGATGAATTCGCCGCTTCCGGCGCGGCCCCGCAGGGCGGTCGGACGGCGGCCGGGCGGCAGCCGGACGGCGACCGGGCAGGGGTCGAACGACGGCCGGGCGGCGGCCGGGCGGGGAAGGGCTTTGCCCGGGATGATCCGGAGCAGGCAAGATAGGCCGGTGACCCTCCTGGACCTGATGCCGAAGCCCGCCACCCCCGACGCCCTGTTCGAGACCTTCGCCGAGTGGGTGTCCGACCGCGGCATCACGCTGTACCCCGCCCAGGAGGAGGCGCTGATCGAGCTGGTCTCCGGGAACAACGTGATCCTGGCGACCCCGACCGGCTCCGGCAAGAGCCTGGTCGCCGCCGGCGCGCACTTCGCCGCGCTCGCCGAGGGCAAGCGGACCTTCTACACCGCGCCCATCAAGGCCCTGGTCTCGGAGAAGTTCTTCGACCTCTGCAAGATCTTCGGCACCGAACAGGTCGGCATGATGACCGGCGACGCGAGCGTCAATCCGACCGCGCCGATCATCTGCTGCACCGCCGAGGTGCTCGCGCAGATCGCGCTGCACGACGGGGACCGGGCCGACATCGGCCAGGTCGTCATGGACGAGTTCCACTTCTACGCCGAGCCGGACCGCGGCTGGGCCTGGCAGATCCCGCTGCTGGAGCTGCCGCAGGTGCAGTTCCTGCTGATGTCCGCCACCCTCGGCGACGTCCGCCGCTTCGAGGAGGACCTCACCCGGCGCACCGGCCGCCCGACCGTGGCCGTCCGCTCGGCGACCCGCCCGGTGCCGCTCTTCTACGAGTACCGGCGCACCACCCTGCACGACACCCTGGAGGAGCTGCTCACCACCGGGCAGGCGCCGGTGTACGTCGTGCACTTCACCCAGAAGGAGGCGGTGGAGCGGGCGCAGTCGCTGATGAGCATCAACATGTGCACCAAGGCGGAGAAGGACGCCATCGCCGCCCTGATCGGCAACTTCCGCTTCACCACCAAGTTCGGCCGCAACCTCTCGCGCTACGTCCGGCACGGCATCGGCGTGCACCACGCCGGCATGCTGCCGAAGTACCGCCGGCTGGTCGAGCGGCTCGCCCAGGCCGGCCTGCTCAAGGTCATCTGCGGCACCGACACCCTCGGCGTCGGCGTCAACGTGCCGATCCGCACCGTGCTCTTCACCGCGCTCTCCAAGTACGACGGGCAGCGGGTGCGGGTGCTGCGGGCCCGCGAGTTCCACCAGATCGCCGGCCGGGCCGGCCGGGCCGGCTTCGACACCGTCGGCCAGGTGGTCGCGCAGGCCCCCGAGCACGTGGTCGAGAACGACAAGGCACTCGCCAAGGCCGGCGACGACCCGAAGAAGCGCCGCAAGGTCGTCCGCAAGAAGGCCCCCGAGGGCTTCGTCGGCTGGTCGGAGGAGACCTTCGAACGCCTCATCGCCGCCGACCCGGAGCCGCTGGTCAGCCGGTTCAAGGTCAGCCACGCCATGCTGCTCTCGGTCATCGGCCGGCCCGGCGACGCCTTCGCCGCCATGCGCAAGCTCCTCACCGACAACCACGAGGACCGCGCAGCGCAGCGCCGCCACATCCGCTCGACCATCGCGATCTACCGCTCGCTGCTGGAGGGCGGCGTCGTCGAGCAGCTCGACGAACCAGACGCCGAGGGCCGCCGCGTCCGCCTCACCCTGGACCTCCAGGAGAACTTCGCGCTCAACCAGCCGCTGTCCACCTTCGCGCTGGCCGCCTTCGACCTCCTCGACCAGGAGTCCCCCTCGTACGCGATGGACGTCGTCTCCGTGGTCGAGGCGACCCTGGACGACCCCCGGCAGATCCTCGCCTCCCAGGAGAACAAGGCGCGCGGCGAGGCCGTCGGCGAGATGAAGCGCGACGGCATCGAGTACGAGGAGCGGATGGCCCGGCTCCAGGAGATCACCTACCCGAAGCCGCTCGAGGAGCTCCTCGGCCACGCGTACGAGGTGTACCGGCGGGCGCACCCGTGGATCGGCGACCACCCGCTGGCGCCCAAGTCCGTCGTCCGCGACCTGTACGAGCGGGCGATGACCTTCACCGACTACGTGGGCTTCTACGAGCTCGCCCGGACGGAGGGCATCGTCCTGCGGTACCTGGCCGGCGCCTACAAGGCGCTGGAGCAGACCGTCCCCGACGACATCAAGACCGACGACCTCAAGGACGTCATCGCCTGGCTCGGCGAACTCGTCCGGCAGGTCGACTCCTCGCTGCTCGACGAGTGGGAGCAGCTCGCCAACCCGACCGAGCCGGAGGCCGCCGAGGTCCGGCTCGACGAGAAGCCGGCGCCCGTCACCGCGAACGAGCGGGCGTTCCGGGTGCTGGTGCGCAACGAGATGTTCCGCCGGGTGGAGCTCGCGGCGCTCGAGCACTACGACGAGCTGGGCGAACTCGACGGCGAGTACGGCTGGGACGGCGACCGCTGGGCCGACGCGATGGACGGGTACTGGGAGGAGTACGACGACCTCGGGACGGGGCCGGACGCCCGCGGGCCGAAGATGCTGATGATCGAGCAGGTCGAGGACGAGGGCCTGTGGCGGGTCCGGCAGATCTTCGACGACCCGGCGGGCGACCGCGACTGGGGCGTCTCCGCCGAGGTCGACCTCTTCGGCTCCGACGAGGAGGGCCGCGCCGTCCTCCGCGTCACCGCCGTCAACCGCCTCGGCGGCTGACGGCCCCTCCCGGGGGAAGCACCTCGGGGGGGTAGTCAGGGGCGCGGGGAACTGCGCGATGCGGGAGTGGTGCACTGTACGAACCGGGGCTGCCCCTGGTTCTGTGCAGTTCGCCGCATCCGGATCGCGCGGTTCTCCGCGCCCCTTTCGGCTTGCCCCCCGGAGGGGTTCTTCCTACATCCAGAGGAAGGGGGTACGGGCGGTGTAGGAGAGGGCGCGGGTGGCCTTGTCCAGGGTCTGGTCGCCGGGGGCGAGGGTGGTGCGCTGGTCGGTGTAGCGGGAGACGGTGACGGTCAGGTAGTGGCCGACCGGCTCGACCCGGGCGACGCCGGCGGGCTTCGGCGGGGGTGTGGTCGCGGTGGGAGACGAGGGCGTCGTCCCGGCCGGGGCGCTCGCGGCGCCGGACACGGCGGCCACCGGGCTGCCCGTCGCGGTCGGAGAGGGCGTCGGGGACGGCGCCGGCGCCGCGGACTCGGCGGTGAGGAAGGCGAGGACGGCCGGGTCGGCGAGTGCCTGACGGGCCTTCTGCGCGCTCTGTTCGTCGGCGAAGCGCAGGACGGTCACGCTGCTGACGACCTGCTGGTCGGCGTTGGTGTAGCCGACGGAGACGTACGCCTGGCAGCCGGTGTCCTTCAGCGGGTTCTTCTCGCGGTCGAGCAGGATCTCGGTGCAGTCGGTGCCTTCGCGGGCGGCCGTGCGGTGGGCCTGGACGCCGTTCTGGTCGACGGTGTGCTGGCCGGGGAAGTAGTGCTCGGCGGTGAAGCTCTGGGCTTCCGTCAGCGGCTGCTCGGAGGCGAGGCCGGGGGCCGGCTGGTACTTCTTGGACTGGCCGCTGGTGCTGCCGAGGCCGGGTATGAGGTCGCCGGGGTTGGGCCGGCTGACCACCCAGCCGACGGCGACCGCCGCGACGGCGAGGGCGCACCACAGAGCGGTGCGGCGGCGGCCCGGTCCGTGCCGGCGCGGTTCGGCGGTCGTCCCGCCGTCGTGTCCGGCCGCGGTCTGGTCGGGCTCCCCCTGCGTGGTCATGCGGGAGATTCTAAGCAGGTGATCGGTCCGGCCCGGAGGGAGGGCCCTGCCACAGGGGCGCTACGCGCACGAAGGGGGCGTACGTGACCTGCGCCACTACCGTCTGCGGCGGCACTGTGACAACTCGCACACCGCCGAGCGGATCTTCTGGCGGGTTCCCTCTGGCGGAAGGCGACGCGGCACGGGCAGGATCAAGCGCATGGATCTGCTCGACACCCTCACCGCCAAGGGCCTGCGCCGGGAACTGCCCACCCGGGAGGAGGCGCTGGCCGTCCTCGCCACCACGGACGACGAACTCCTGGACGTCGTCGCGGCCGCCGGCAAGGTCCGCCGCCAGTGGTTCGGCCGGCGGGTCAAGCTCAACTACCTGGTGAACCTGAAGAGCGGTCTCTGCCCGGAGGACTGTTCGTACTGTTCGCAGCGGCTCGGTTCGAAGGCCGAGATCCTCAAGTACACCTGGCTGAAGCCGGAGCAGGCGGCCGAGGCGGCCGCCGCGGGCCTCGCGGGCGGCGCGAAGCGGGTCTGCCTGGTCGCCAGCGGCCGCGGCCCGACGGACCGTGACATCGACCGGGTGGCCGACACCATCGCCGCCATCAAGGACGCCGACGCACAGGTCGAGGTGTGCGCCTGCCTGGGCCTGCTCTCCGACAACCAGGCGGAGCGGCTGAAGGCGGCCGGCGCGGACGCGTACAACCACAACCTCAACACCTCCGAGGCGACGTACGGCGACATCACCACCACCCACACCTACGCGGACCGGGTGGACACCGTGCAGAAGGCGCACGGTGCGGGCCTGTCGGCCTGTTCGGGTCTGATCGCGGGCATGGGCGAGAGCGACGAGGACCTGGTCGACGTGGTGTTCGCGCTGCGCGACCTCGGCTCGGACTCGGTGCCGGTCAACTTCCTGATCCCGTTCGAGGGCACGCCGCTGGCACAGGAGTGGAACCTCAGCCCGCAGCGCTGCCTGCGCATCCTGGCGATGGTCCGCTTCGTCTGCCCGGACGTCGAGGTGCGGATCGCCGGCGGCCGCGAGGTGCACCTGCGCTCGCTGCAGCCGCTGGGCCTGGAGATCGCCAACTCGATCTTCCTGGGCGACTACCTGACGAGTGAGGGCCAGGCCGGTCAGGCCGACCTCGACATGATCAAGGACGCCGGCTTCACCGTGGAGGGCGCGGGCGAGCGCACCCTGCCCCGGCACCGCGCGGACGCGGTCGCGGGCGGCTGCGGCGGCGCCGCCGCCTCGGCCTGCGGCACCGAGGCGCACGCGTGCGGCACCGGCGGCTGCGGCCCGTGCGGCGGGCACGCCGAGCCGGCCGCGACCGAGGCCCCGGCGGAGGCCGGGGCCGAGGCGAAGGCCCTGATCGAGGCGGAGTCCTCGGACGAGGCCCGGACCGACCTGGTGCGGGTGCGCCGCCGCGGCGCGGGCACCGAGCTGGCCCCGAACGCCTGATGGCCGACGTCCAGCACCTGCTCGGCCTCGACCGGGCGCACGTCTGGCACCCGTACGGGCCCATGCCCGGCACCGTCACCCCGTACGTGGTGGAGTCCGCGTCCGGGGTGCGGCTGCGGCTCGCCGGGCCGGCGGGCGGGCACCGGGAACTGATCGACGGCATGTCCTCCTGGTGGGCGGCGATCCACGGCTACCGGCACCCGGTGCTGGACGAGGCGGTGCGCGAGCAGCTCGGCCGGATGAGCCACGTGATGTTCGGCGGGCTCACCCACGAGCCCGCCGTCCGGCTGGCGGCGACGCTGGTCGACATCACGCCGGAGCCGCTGCGGCACGTCTTCCTCGCCGACTCCGGCTCGGTCGCGGTCGAGGTGGCGTTGAAGATGTGCCTGCAGTACTGGCAGTCGGTCGGCCGCCCGGCCAAGCGCCGGGTGCTGACCTGGCGCGGCGGCTACCACGGTGACACCTTCCACCCGATGTCGGTCTGCGACCCGGACGGCGGGATGCACCACCTGTGGGGCGGCGTGCTGCCCCGTCAGCTGTTCGTCCCGGAGCCGCCGGCCGGCTTCGACGCGCCGCTCGACGAGGCGTACGCGGGTGTGCTCGCCGACCTGGTCGCGCAGCACGCGGACGAGCTGGCCGCGATCATCGTGGAGCCGGTGGTGCAGGGTGCGGGCGGGATGCGCTTCCACTCCCCCGGCTACCTGCGGCTGCTGCGCGAGCTGTGCGACGAGCACGGCGTGCTGCTGGTCTTCGACGAGATCGCCACCGGCTTCGGCCGCAGCGGGGCGCTGTTCGCGGCGGACCACGCCGGGGTGTCGCCGGACGTGATGTGCCTGGGCAAGGCGCTCACCGGCGGCTACCTGACGATGGCCGCGACGCTGTGCACCGCGGAGGTCGCCGACGGCATCAGCCGCGGCGAGGTGCCGGTGCTGGCGCACGGTCCGACGTTCATGGGCAACCCGCTGGCCGCGGCCGTCGCCAACGCCTCGATCGGGCTGCTGCTCGGCCAGGACTGGCAGCTGGAGGTCAAGCGGATCGAGGCCGGGCTGTCCGCCGGGCTCGCGCCGCTCGCGGACGCCCCGGGCGTGCTGGACGTGCGGGTGCAGGGCGCGATCGGCGTCGTCCAGCTGGACCACCCCGTCGACATGGCGGCGGCCACCGAGGCCGCCGCGCGCGAGGGCGTGTGGCTGCGGCCCTTCCGCGACATGGTCTACACGATGCCGCCCTACGTGACGGACGATCAGGACCTCGCGCGGATCGCCGCCGGTGTCGCGGCCGCGGCGGTGGCCGGATGAGCGTGCTGTTCGTGACCGGCACCGGGACGGAGGTCGGCAAGACCGTCGTCACGGCGGCGGTGGCCGCCCTCGCCCGGGGGCCGGTGGCCGTGCTGAAGCCCGGTCAGACCGGGGTCGCCCCCGCGGAGGCCGGGGACGTGGCCGAGGTGGTCCGGCTCACCGGGCGCGGCCTCACCGTCCGCGAGCTGGCCCGCTACCCCGAGCCGCTCGCCCCCGACACCGCGGCCCGGCGGGCCGGCCTGCCCGCCGTCCACCCGCAGCAGGTCGCGGAGGCCGTCGCCGAACTGGCGGAGGACCACGCGCTGGTGCTGGTGGAGGGTGCGGGCGGGCTGCTCGTCCGCTACGACGAGGACGGGCACACCCTCGCCGACATGGCGCTCGCCGCGGCCGGGCTCGGCCTGGAGCCGTCCGTGCTGGTGGTGGCGACGGCCGGGCTGGGCACCCTCAACACGACGGCGCTGACCGCGGAGGCCCTGGCGGCCCGCGGGCTGCGGCTGCACGGTGTGGTGATCGGCGCCTGGCCGGACGAGCCGGACCTGGCGATGCGCTGCAACCTCGCCGACCTGCCGGTGGCTTCGGGCGCTCCGCTGCTCGGGGCGCTGCCCGCCGGGTGTGCCGCGGTGGGCGGTGGGCCCTTCGTGTCGGCGGCCCGCGCCGCGCTGGCCCCGGCGCTCGGCGGCAGCTGGGACGCGGACGCCTTCACCGCCGCGCACGCGGTACCCGCACCGGGCCGGTAGCGGCGCGTGCCGGTGCGGGCGGGCTCCCGGCGGGGGCCCGCCCGCACCGGCGTGCGGTCACGGGGTGGCGGTCACGGGGACACGCTCACGGGGACACGGTCACTGGGCGAGCGTCTTGCCCGTCTCCAGCAGCGACTTGAGGTCGCTGAGCACCCAGCTCCAGCCGCCGCCCCCGCCCATCTGCTCGTCGTCGTGGGCGCCGCTGACCAGCGCGGCGAGCTGCGGGGCGCCGGCCAGCTCGTGGGTGACGGTGAGCCGGGTGGAGCCGTCCTTCTCCGCCAGCTCGTAGGTGACCCGGGTGAAGCCCTCGGCGGCCAGCTGCGGGTCCATCGCCATCCGCCAGGTCAGCACCAGCTTGCGCGGCGGGTCGGCCTCGACCACCTCGCCGTCGACGACGGTCTCGGGGACGGGGAAGCCCATCGCCTTGGCCCCCTCGACCATGGCCGGGCCGGGCAGGGTGCGGTAGGGCGCACCGGGGGTGAAGTCGTAGTCGGTGAGGCCTCCGTAGCCGTAGCGGTCGGTCCACTCGGGCTTGGTGATGGCGTCCCAGACCTTCTCGGGGGCGGCCTTGATGTAGACGCGGTAGACCTGGGTGGTCGCCGCGCTGTCGGTCCCGCTCATGGATCCTTCTCCAACTCTGCCTTGAGCTCGGTCAAAGCGGTCACGTGGCGTTCGGTGTACTTGTCGATCCAGCGGTCGTGGATCAGCCGGATCGGCACGGGGTTGAGGAAGTGGAGCTTCTCGCGGCCCGACTTCCGGGACACCACGAGGCCGGCGTCCTCCAGCACGCGCAGGTGCTTCATGACGCCGAACCGCGACATCTCCAGCTCCGACTCCAGCTCGGTGAGCGTCCGCCCGTCTCGGGCGAAGAGCAGGTCGAGCAGGAACCGGCGGGTCGGGTCGGCCAGCGCCTTGAACACCAGGTCGTCGTCGGACACGCCTCCAGGATAGGTGACCATTTGGTCACATGTCTACCGGGGCGCGCCCGCTTCCGGGCCGCTGCGTCGACGCGGTCAGGCGGCGCGGTCAGGCGACGCCGCAGAGCCGGAGCACGGCGGTCGTCCCGGCCGCCGCCACGACGACCAGCGGGAAGGGCGCCCGGCGCAGCACCAGGACGCCGGCGACCAGCACCCCGGCCGGCCGGGCCCAGCCGGCGAAGCCCTGGCCCTGGGTGAGGGCCGCGGTCGCCACCAGGGCGATCAGCAGAACGGCGGCGGCGGTGGAGAGCAGCCGCTCCAGGGCCTCGGAGAGGTGCAGCCGGTCGCGGAGCACCGGGCCGGCGAGGCGGAAGCCGTAGGTGCCGGCGGCGAGCAGCAGGATGGCGAAGAACGGCATCAGCGGGCCTCCCCCACCGGTTCGGGACGGGATCCGGACAGGGGCCCGGACTCGGGCTCCGGGTCGGCTTCGAGCTCGGGCCCGGGCACGCGGGTCGGGGTGCGGCGCAGCGCGGCCCGGGCGGCCGGGACGAGCGCGACCAGCGCCAGCAGGACGGGCAGGCCGGCCGGCAGGAAGGGCGTGGCGGCGACCGCCGCCACGGCGCCGACCAGGGCCGGGTTGCGGACGGACCGGTCGGCGAGCGAGGGCAGCACCAGGGCCAGCAGGACGGCGGGGAAGGCCGCGTCCAGCCCGAGCGCGTCGGTGTCGCCGATGGCGCCGCCGGCCATCGCGCCGAGCAGGACGGCGATGTTCCACACCGCGAACAGGGCGACGCCGCAGATCCAGAACGCGGCGCGGCGGGCCTTCGGGTCGCGCTGCAGCAGGGTGAACGCGGCGGACTCGTCGGTGAGCATCTGGGCGCCGAGCAGCTTGGCCCGCCAGCCGCCGCCGAGCACGTCGGCGACGGCGAAGCCGAAGGGCAGCAGCCGGGCGTTGAGGACGAGGCCGGTGACCACCGCGGCGATCGGGCCGCCGCCGGCCAGCACGACGCCGACCGCGGCGAACTGCGAGCCGCCGGCGAAGACCAGCAGGGACATGGCGACCGGCACCCAGGCCGGCAGCCCGCCGGAGACGGCGATCGCGCCGAAGGAGGCGCCGACGAGGGCGTCGGCGAGACAGACCAGGGCGATGTCGCGGAGCGTGCCGCGATCGAGTGTTCGCATTGCCGAACGCATGTCCATTAGAATGAACAGCAACTTCGGCGTTCGTCAAGCCGAACGGACAGCAGTCTGGAGCGAACACGTGGACCCTGTGGACAGCGTCCCTGCGGACGGTGCGGCGGCACCGGGCGGACACCGGTCCTCCCTCGATCTGATCGCCCTGATCTCCGCCTCGATCCGCCGCGAACGGGAGCGGGCCGGGCTCTCCATGGCGGAGCTCGCCCGCCGGGCGGGCATCGCCAAGTCGACGCTCTCGCAGCTGGAGGCGGGCGCCGGCAATCCGAGCGTGGAGACCCTGTGGGCACTCGGCGCCGCCCTCGACGTGCCGTTCAGCCGCCTGGTCGACCCGCCGCGGCCGCAGGTCCGCATCGTCCGGGCCGGCGAGGGCCCGGTCACCTGGTCCGAGCGGGCCGACTACGCGGCCACCCTGCTCGCGTCCTGCCCGCCGAACGCGCGCCGGGACATCTACCGGATCGACGCCCAGCCGGGCGGCGTCCGCCGCTCCGACCCGCACCTGCCCGGCTCGGTGGAGCACGTGGTGATCGGCACCGGCCGGGCCCTGGTCGGCCCGGCCGCGGCCCCGGTCGAGCTCGGCCCGGGCGACTACATCGCCTACCCGGGCGACGCGCCGCACGTCTTCGAGGCGCTGGAGCCGGACACCACGGCGACGCTCACCATGGAGCACGTCTGACCGGACGGCCGGCTGCCCCGCCCCGCGGGCCTCAGCCCGCCAGCGGGCGCACCCAGCGGCGCCACTGCTCCTCGCGCCGGTAGCCGGCGCCGGCCCAGGCCCCCTGGCCGAGGGCGTTGTGCTCCAGCACCATGGCGTCGGCGCGGCGGCCGCCCAGCTCGGCGAACCTCGCCTCGGCCGCCGCGATCAGCGCGCCGCCGACCCCGCGGCGGCGCAGCTCCGGGTCGACCGCCAGCCGGTAGAGGTGGCAGCGCCAGCCGTCGAAGCCGGCGATCACGGTGCCCGCGAGCACCCCGTCCAGCTCGGCGACCAGCAGGGCCTGCGGGTCCCGTTCGATCAGCCGGGCGACCCCGGCCTCGTCGTCGGTGATGCTGGCCCCCTCGGCGGCCCGGCCCCAGAAGGCCAGCAGGGCGGGGATCTCGTCGGGGCGCGCGGTACGGATCGCGATGTCGGTCATGCGCCCCTGTCTAACAGCCGTGCTCCGACCCGACGCAACATTCCACAGGGTGGGACGGGGCGGGCTGACCTCGCGTCACCCGTCCCGTAGGCTCGGGCCACCCCCGCCTGTGCGACACCCCGCGAGGAGCACCGTGCCGACCGCACCCATCGCAGCCCCTGCCCCCGGCGCCGCCCGGTCCGCCGTGACCGGTTCCGATCCGGCCGGCTCCGATCCGGCCTGCGGCGCGGCGGCGGAGTTCGTCCGCTCGCAGACCGCGCTCGGCGCGGTCCCGTTCGTCCCCGAGGTCCGGCTGCACCTGGCCGAGGAGGCGATCGGGCTGTGGGAGCGCACCGAGTCCGCGAAGGGCGAGGTCGGACTGCCGCCGCCCTTCTGGGGGTTCGCCTGGGCCGGTGGCCAGGCCGTCGCCCGCTACGTGCTCGACCACCCGGAGACGGTCGCGGGCCGGGCCGTGCTGGACCTCGCCGCCGGCTCCGGACTGGTCGGCATCGCCTGCGCCCTGCGCGGCGCCGCCTCCGTCACCGCCGCCGAGATCGACGCGTACGCGGTCGCCGCGATCGGCCTCAACGCCGCGGCGAACGGCGTGCGGATCGACGCGCGCTGCGCCGACCTGCTGCCGGGCGACGGCGCGCCCGCCGAGGTGGTGCTGGCCGGCGACGTCTTCTACGAGCGGGCCATGGCCCACCGGGTGCTGCCGTTCCTCCGGCGCGCCCGTGCCCGCGGCGCCCTGGTGCTGGTCGGCGACCCGGGCCGGGCGTACCTGCCGCGCGAGCACTTCACCGAGGTCGCCTCGTACCGGGTGCCGGTGGTGGCCGATCTCGAGGACGCCCCGGAGAAGACCTCGGTGGTGTGGCGCCTCGACGGCTGAGCCTGCCCGGGCCCGCGTCGGCGGGCGGCCGCACCGGAGCGTCACCGCCTTCGTACCGTTTCCATACCGAATACGTGATGAGCTGCGGAAACGCTCGCGGCCCGAGGGGTGCCCGAGTACCATCCCGGCTGATGCCCCGGGGTGCGCGCGCCGTTGTGCCGTGCTGCCCCGCGGCGGACTCTCGCGGGGCAACGGAGGTCACCGCGCACTCGGCACCGCGCGCCAGAGCTGTCGCGCGAACGCGGGAAGGGCGGCGACGTGGCGGATCGGCTCACCGGAGGGGACTCCTCGCTGCTGCGTCGGATCAACGCGGCGGTCACCCTGCGGGCGCTGCGCGACGGACAGACCGTCACCCTGACGCAGCTCGTCGGCGACACCGGGCTCTCCCGGCCGACCGTCGAGGGCGTCATCGAGGGCCTGATGGAGTCCGGCCTGGTCGCCGAGGTCGAGCAGGGCCTGGACGGCGGCGGGCGCCGCGGCCGGCCCGCCCGCTGGTTCCGGTTCCGCGCCGAGGCCGGGCACGCGCTCGGCATCGAGGTCGGCGTGCACGACGT
This sequence comes from Kitasatospora arboriphila, assembly GCF_039528095.1. Classification (NCBI taxonomy): domain Bacteria; kingdom Bacillati; phylum Actinomycetota; class Actinomycetes; order Kitasatosporales; family Streptomycetaceae; genus Kitasatospora; species Kitasatospora arboriphila. Next base: position 16,434 of record NZ_BAAALD010000069.1, on the reverse strand, counting down.
CCGGGTGGTGCTGGCCGACCTCAGCGGCGAGATCCTCGCCGGTCACTCCAAGCCCGTCGACGAGGCCCTCGACGCCGAGGAGCGGCTCGGCGTCATGCGGACGACCGTCGCCGAGGTGCTGCGCAAGACCGGCGTCCTGCGGGACAGCCTGTGGGCCGTCGCCGTCGGCACCCCGGGCATCGTGGACGGCGAGGGCACCGTCCGGCTCAGCACCGCCGTGCCCGGCTGGACCGGCCTCGACCTCGGCGCCCGGCTGCGCCGCTCGTTCCGCTGCCCGGTCGTCATCGAGAACGACGCCAACCTCGCCGCGATCGCCGAGCACTGGAAGGGCGCCGCGGTCGGCAAGGGCGACGTCGTCTTCGTCATGGCCGGCCTCAGCCCCGGTGCCGGCTCGCTGATCAACGGGCGGCTGCACCGCGGGTACGGCGGCGCGGCCGGCGAGATCGGCGCCCTGCACCTGCTCGGCCAGGAGGCCACCCCGGAACGGCTGCTCTCCACCACCGGCAAGCCGCTCGACCCGCTGGACGAGGCGGCGGTCGCCCGGGTGCTGCGGCTGGCCCGGGAGGGCGACGCGGTCGCCCGGGACGCCATGGACCGCTTCCTCGGCCGGCTGGTGCACGACGTGGCGGCGCTCGTCCTCGCCCTGGACCCGCAACTGGTGGTGGTCGGCGGCTGGGCGGCCGGGCTGGACGGCGTCCTGGAGCCGCTGCGCGAGCGGCTCGGACGCTTCACCCTGCGGGCGCCGGAGGTGGCGCTGGCCGCGCTCGGCACCGAGGTCGTGGCGACCGGGGCGCTGCGGGTGGCGCTCGACCACGTGGAGGAGCAGCTGTTCCCGGTGGCCGGCCCGCGCTGACCCGGTGCACCGCCCCGGAACGCGGACCGCCTCGACCGGGGTGACCTCGACGGCGCCGGTCTCGCCGAAGGTGAGCTTGCAGGTGTCGGCACGGTAGGTGCAGACGGCGCGGGCGATGTGCCGGCCGGCGGACGCGTACACGGTGGTGACCACCAGCACCGGGGTGCCCGGCGGGCGCTCCAGCAGGGCGGCCTGCTCGGCCTCGGCGACGCCCAGCTCGACCGTGCGGGACTCGCCGTCCACCCCGCAGCGCTCCAGCTGGCGGAGCACCGAACGGGCGCGCTCGCCCTCGGCCGTCGAGCCGACCAGCTGCGGCAGCGCGGGCAGGTGCGGCACCGCGGAGTCGGGGACGTGCAGCGACTCGGTCGCCATCACCCGGCCCTGGACGAGGCGCACCCGGCGCACGGTGTGCACCGTCTCGCCGGGCAGGACGCCGAGCTCGGCGGCCAGCCGGGCCGGGGCGGGGGCGCTGGTGCAGTCGACGATCCGCCAGGACTGGTTGCGCGAGGCGCTGGGCCAGCCCTCCTCGCTGCTGCTCACCGGGACGCCGACCCGCGGGGCGGCGATCACGGTGCCGATGCCGCGGCGGCGGACCAGCCGGCCCTCCAGCTCCAGCTGGTCGAGCGCCTGGCGCAGCGTCGCCCGGGCCACGCCGAAGCGGGCGGCGAGCTCGCGCTCGTTGGGCAGCACCTGACCGGCGGAGAACTCCGAGTCGATGGTGCGCACCAGGACGGTGCGCAGGTGCCAGTACTTCGGCTCGGGGGCCGCCGCGAGCTGTCCTTGCGCCACCGTGTCCTCCGCCCTGAAGGTGTGGGGGCCGCCCGATCCTTCCCCGGTTTCGGCAGGTGGGGAGGGTGGGCTTTATCCGTCCTTCTTTATTAAAGGTCTTTGCAGTAAGCAGACCCTAGGGGGTGGCGGACGAGATGGTCAAGACCAATGACCGGGCTTGACCGGAACACGGCCACTCGCCGACCGTTCGTGATCTGCGCCACGACGGAGCCGGACCGCTTCGGCGGACGGCCGGGGCGGCCGGTACCCTCCCGGGGTGATCGTGGTTTCGACAGTCAACGTCAACGGCATCCGGGCGGCCGCCAAGAAGGGCCTCACCGAGTGGCTCGCCGGCACCAAGGCCGACGTCGTCTGCCTGCAGGAGGTCCGCGCCGAGGCCGACCAGCTGCCGTCCGAGATCAAGGACATGGAGGGCTGGCACGCGGTCTGGGCGCCGGCCGCCGCCAAGGGCCGGGCCGGCGTGGCGGTGCTCTCCCGCCGGGCGCCGGAGCGCACCGCGATCGGCTTCGGCTCCACCGAGTTCGACGGCTCCGGCCGGTACGCCGAGATCGACCTGCCGGGCCTCACGGTCGCCAGCCTCTACCTGCCCTCCGGCGAGGTCGGCACCGAGCGCCAGGACGAGAAGGAACGCTTCATGGCGGAGTTCCTCGTCCACCTCGACAGCCTGAAGCGGCGGGCCGCCGAGGAGGGGCGAGAGGTGCTGGTCTGCGGCGACTGGAACATCGCCCACCGCGAGGACGACCTCAAGAACTGGCGGGCCAACCGGAAGAACGCCGGCTTCCTGCCCGAGGAGCGGGCCTGGATGACCCGGCTCCTCGACGACGTCGGCTACGTGGACGTCGTCCGCGACCTCCACCCCGACCAGGCCGGGCCCTACACCTGGTGGTCGTACCGCGGCCGCGCCTTCGACAACGACTCCGGCTGGCGAATCGACTACCTGATGGCCAGCCCGGGCCTCGCCGCCACCTGTGCCGACGCCTACGTCGAGCGGGCCGCCTCGCACGCCGAGCGCTGGTCCGACCACGCCCCCGTCACGGCGGTCTTCGACCACAGGTTCTGACTCGGTGAGCCGGCATCGCCGGGCGCCGGGAACCGGTGGAAGAACCCCGCACGGGGTCGCCACAGCGGATCAAGCCGACCACCGACCCTAACCCGTGGGGCGACCACCTGCCCCTGAAGATCGTCCTCTCCCCCTGTCGCGCGATCGTCGCACCACTGGTCAACTACATCGAGTCGCTGCACCACCAGCGCCCGGACCTCACCCTGACCGACATCGTCCCGGAGATCGTCGTACGACACTGGCGCCACCGTCTCCTGCACAGCCGACTCGCGGCTCGGCTGCGGAGGGCGCTGCGCCCCCTGCCGAAGGTCGTCGTCACGACCGCCCCGTTCCACGTGCAGCACAGCGGCGTCACCGGGTGACCCGATGCGTCCGGCCGCACACAGCGGCACATCCGCTTCGTCGGGCTACCGCGACGGTTTCCTCGTCCGCCCCGAAAGGCCTGCCCCGGGAAGGACGGGCGCACCGGACCGTGCCCCGGGCCGGCCAGGGCACGGAGATGGACACCGGGCCCCTTGGGCGGGCCCTGGAGGCCTGACGGGTAGGCGGCCGCATGGCACCGGTGGGCTGTTGCACACGGACGTTCTGACTGACAGTCGGACACCGCTGCGGCCCCTCGGTCACCCGCACGAGTGAAGGTCGGCGCAGGGCCGGACCGCCCGCGGAAGCAGGTCGGGCATCGGTGCCTAACGTGGTTCGGAAAGTCACCGTCGGTCGGCCGACCGACGTCGCCGCCAGGATCAAGAGGTACCCAATGAATCGTTTCATCACTCTTGCCGCCGGTGTGGCCGCCATGACAGCCACTGCCTCCGGATGCGGCAGTTCCGGCACCACGGCTTCCTCGACCCCGACCGCGAGCACCAGCGCCCCCACGACCGCCGCCGGCTCCGCTGCTCCCAGCCGGAGCGTCGCCACGGTGAAGACGGCGAGTTCGCCGTTCGGTCAGATCCTGGTCGACGGTTCCGGTAGGACGTTGTACCTGTTCAAGGCCGATACGGGGACGACCTCGACCTGCAACGGCTCCTGTACGCAGAACTGGCCGCCGCAGACCACGACCGGGGCACCCGACAGCAGCGGAGTGACCGCGTCCCTGGTCGGAACGACCACCCGTTCGGACAGCTCGACCCAGGTGACCTACAACGGCCACCCGTTGTACTACTTCTTCAAGGACACGAAGCCCGGAGAAACCAACGGCCAGGGCGTCAACGCCTTCGGCGCTTCGTGGTACGTGGTGAGTCCCAGCGGTGACGCGATCACCAGCCCAGCCTCCGCGTCGGCTTCCCCGTCTGCCGGCTCCACGGGCGGCGGTGGCTACTGAGGCCCGCTCCTGAACCTGCGGGGCGGCTCACGCCGCCGACCTGCACGGAGCCCGCATGAGCATCCCCGCCCTGGCGTGATCACCGGACGCTCGTTCGTATGGCCCATCCACTCGTGCGGCGTGTGCTCGGATTCCTGGTGCTCATCGCGCCCTGGCATCTCGACCTCGAAGCGGAGGTCCTGGTGCTGAGGCCCGAGAACGAGATGCCGCGCCAACAACTGGCCCGGCCGCGATACGAGCCGGCGGACGGGGCGGGCGCGGCCGGCGGCGCTCTCGAACGTCTCCCGCGTCATCGCCGGACGCAGGTGTTCCCGCTGACCCCGGCGACCCTGCCGCCCCGGCATCGACGTCCGGTGGGGAAGAAGTGCACCCACGAGCCGCGCCGCCGGGCAGGCGGCCCACCACCGCTGCGGTACGCACCCCGGTTGTTTCGGGCGGGGTTGTTTGAGCGCCGGTCGGGCAACGGGATCAGGAGCCACGTCGCTCCGTTCGTGCAACCGATCGGAGCGACGTCGGACCAAGACTGGCGAGCTGCACGTGGGTGAGGCCGAGGACGCTGACCCGGGTCGTTTGTCCCGGTCCCCTCCGGGCCGTTTCGCGGCTCGCCCTACCCGAGGATCCGACTCGACCTCTGTGGTCGCGCCCTACAGCAGCGGCGCATCGATCGTGGTGGTCAGCGTGCATGCCGATCGGACCCCCCGCGATACGGGCAAGCCGTCCCTGTTTCGACGGCTACGGCGGGTGGTCCGCCGGTCGCCGGTCAAGCGCGACTGGGCGCGGGGCGGGGATCTGCAGCTGTCTCAGCGGGCGCCGGGCTTCGCGGCGCTCGGGTTCCTCACTCTGGTCCCGCTGCTGATCGTGGTCGCCGCGGCCGATCCGGACCGCGGGCGGGGGTTCGCGCAGTGGCTGGGGGACGGGCTCGGTGTGTCGCCGGCTTCCAGACGAGAGGTCGAGCGGCTCTTAGGGCGGCCCCGGCCAGGCGTTCCGGACGACGACGGCCTTCGGTCTCGCGGCCCTGGCGGTGTTCGGCCTGTCGTTCGGCGTCTCGGTGCAGAGCGGCTACGAGAAAGCCTGGAACCTGCCCGGCCCGCTGGCGGCACGTGCTGCGGCTCGCCGTTCTGATCGGATTCCTCTTCCTGTCCGCCACCGGCACGCTCTGGCGCCGGTCCCCGGCCAATAGCCTGGTGGCGGTACTGACCGCGGTCCTGTTCGCCTGGTGGTCGCAGTGGCTGCTGCTCGGCAGGCGGGTGCGCTGGCACGCCCTGCTTCCGGGCGCCGTGGTGACCGCGGTCGGACTGCTCGGCCTGAGACTCGCCTCCCGGCTCGTCTTCTCGCCGCTGATCGCCTCCAACATGGTCACCTACGGCTCGTTCGGGTCCGTGCTGGTCATCCAGCCCTGGCTGGTCGGCGTGGGAGTCGTCGTCCTCGGCGGCGCACCGGTCGGCCGACTGCTCGACGAGGAACTCCCGCGCGTGAGACGTGCGCTGAAACGGCGAAGGCGAGGGCCCACGCACCGTCGCGGCCGATTCGTGAGCGACACCCACTCGACGCCCGTTTGCGCCGAGGGCGGCAGCCCGGCGGCCGGCCCTTGACCGTGGGTTGCGCCCGGGGAAGTGGGAAGTGGTGTGCGGGTTCCGCCCGTTCCCGGGGTTTCGTCCCGGTGATGGCCGTCGCCTGAGAACGCAAGAACGGCCACCGGTTGATCCTTAACGAGATGTCTGACGTCACGAAGAGGAGACCAACACAATGACCGCACCGGACAGTCTGCCGCCCGCCGCACCCCTGGAGGAGAACCTGACCTCGGCGAGTCCCGACCTGTTACGCGCGATGGCGAAGACGTTCGCCGACGCGGCGATGTCCGCCGACGTCGACCGCACCTGCGGCGGCGAGTACCGCAGGCCAAGCGAGGAACGTGTCAACTCCCGCAACGGATAACGCAATCGCGACCGGGGCATCCGAGTCGGCGCGATCGGCCCGGCCGTCCCCGGGGTCCGCTCGGGCACCTACTTCCCCAGCCGGCTCCTGGAACGGCGACGCCGGGCCGAGCAGGCGCTGATCAGCATGGTCGCGACCTGCCGCCTCCTCGGAGCCCCGACCAGCAGGGTCGAGAAACTCGGCGAGGGCTGCGGGCATCCTGCGCGGACCACTGCACGCAGACCACGGCGCTCAGTCGCCCCACAAAAGGCCGCCCCCGCATCGCTGCGGAGGCGGCCTTTCCGGCCTGCGCAAACGTCACACCGACCGGGACAACAGGATCTGAATCCACGCCTCCGTCGCCCTACGATCTTCCCACCGAAAGGGCGGACACTTTTGCGATCGCGAGTCGCAGAGTCAGGAATCCTGCCTCAAGGATCCACATATTCGCCTCCTCGCGATCGTCCTACCGGTAACTTCTCCCGGCACTTTCCAGAATACTCCGCGCCGCTGGAATCCGAGCACCTCGTGCGCATAATTATTTTCAAAAATCACCGCACCCTCACGTTCAACCAGAAAAGTCATACGCCAAATACCGTGGGCCGCACCCCGCAGCGGCAAGATCCGTCCTGGCTGAAGCGTCGCGGGTGAGGGCCGGCGCCGTGCCGGGACGGGGGAAGCCCTGCAGGGAACCGTGGCGCGCATGGCGGATTTCGCACGGGAGGTACCGCGGAGCGGCCGCGGACCGGTCAAGAGGATTCGGTGATCGGCTGCTGGGGCGGATCCTGGACCGGGCCCACGAGATGCGCCGAAGCTCGCCAATCCGGCCTTCACGGCGACGAAGCCCGGCCGGCAGCAACCCACCGACCGCCCCCTTCCTCGCCCGGAGGCCGGGCCCGGCCGGAGTACGGTGGAAGAATGCACCGTCAACGGCCTGCAGGATTCCCGCAGTGCCAGACGCCGGCACCAGGCCGTCCGCACCAACGAGCCCAGGGCGGGTGTTCCACATGACCGCGACCTCCGATCCCACCGCTGCCCGGCCCCCTGGGCCGGAACCGCCGGTGCGCCTCTCACTGACACCGGAGGGCGCCACCCCGGGACGACTGGACGGAGCCTGGTGGCCCCGCTCGCACGACCTCCTGCGCGAACTCCCCCCGCTGGCGGCAGCACTGGACCCCACATGGGGGAAGATCACCCGTGTCACCGTGAATCCGACGCACTGGCCGGTCATCCCCCGGCGGGTCCCGGTCGAAGGCCACGTCATCCACGTCGGATGGTTCGAACAGGAGCAGGACGCGGACGAGGTGATGGTCTGCTCCTTCGTCCCGCTCCGCCTGGAGCTCCTGGTGATTCCCCCCGAGGCCGAGGCCTCCGCCGCCGAGTGGCTGATGACGGCGGCGTCCGACCCGGCCAACACCCGCACCGGCACCGACCTCCTGACAGCTGCGGGTGTGCCGACCGCGGACCCGCGCGCCGGGGGATGACAACGATCGCGGCGGACGGCACCGTGCCGTTCGCCACCGGCCCCGCCCCCGACTTCCCGCCGTCGGCCCGCGCGTCCACGGCACCCCGGAACCAGCGGGCAGGTGCGCGGACCTCGCCCGGACACGTGCCGCCGAGTGGGCCACACGAAACCTGCACCGCGGCGGCCTCACAGTAGACGTCCACCGGTGCCGAAGGCGCGGCCGGTGGTCGTACCCGAGTCACACCCTGTCGGCTCATCGGGCAGGTGGCGGCGGCACGCGCCGACGGAAGAATGGGAGACGCCCACAGACATCGGAGGCTGCTGATGTTCGAAGCGGGTGACATCCGGGAATGGCGCGGCCACGACGTGGTGGATGCCGACCGCCGCAAGATCGGCACGCTGGAGTCCGTCTACGTCGACACGGCGACGGACCGGCCCTCGTTCGCCACCGTCACGGTCGGGCTGCCCACACGCCGCCGTCTGGTCTTCGTCCCCCTCGCCGACGCGCGGGTCGGGCCGGGCCATCTGCAGGTCGCCTGGCCCAGGAGCCGGGTCAAGAAGGCGCCGGCGATCGGCACCGACGGCATACTGCCGGTCGAGGACGAGGCGGCGATCTTCGCCCACTACGAACTGGACTACGCGCCGGGCGCGGGCGGTGAACGCCGCCTGGCACGCCGATAGCACCGGGCAGACACCGAAGGAGACCGACGATGGCACTGGTGCTGTTCCTGATCATCCTGGCGATCGTGCTCGGGATCGTCGGCGTGGTTGCCCACGGCCTGCTCTACCTGCTGTTCATCGGAATCGCCGTACTGATCATCGCCATGGTCATCTCCGCCGTCCGGTTCCGGCACGGCGGCCGCTCCGCTAACCGCTGAGATGCGCCGCAGTGCCGATAGTCCGCGGCCAGTACGGGGGAACCGCTCCGCGCACAAGGTGCCCGCGACCTGGAGCCACGCCACGGGGCCGACGTACGCCTCGACCACGTGCGGAGCGTCCTCGAAGGCACGCAGGATCCGCAGCGCTCCGCTCGGATGCAGGCGGGCGCACCGGGCGGTTGGCCCCGGGCCTACCAGGGCACGGAGGTGGACACCGGGCCCCTTGGGCGGGCTCTGGAGGTCGGACGGGTGGGCGGCATGACGGGGCTCCGGTGGTGGACCCGGGATCGCACTTGGACAATCGGGTCATGGCAGGCCTTGAGGCGGGCCCCGGAACGGTGCATCTGGCCCACGGGGCGGGATACGTCAGCCCCGGCGTTGCGCTGGGCGAGTCGGTCAAGGGCATTGTTCGCATCGACGAGCGCGGATGGGTGCACGTCACTCAGGAGGACGGATCTCGCGTGTCGTTCCCGCCTCATGCCGTAGAACGCGTCAACTGGGGCGAGCCCGCTTCCTAGACGCGAGGCTCCGAGCCTCGCCGTGGGCTTGGGACCAGGTCACCGGGGCCCTCGTCAAGCAGCGAGGGCAGCCAGTCGGAGGGCGAGATGGCGAAGTACCGATCGCGTGTGCGTGTGCTCTCCGAAGAAGACGTGGAGATCACCACGCGGCATGGGGAGCACGCCGAGGGCGACTTCGACGGAACTGCGCAGGAGTACGCCGAGTTCCTGGTCGACACGGCCGTGAGGCAGGGCGGGGACGATCCGGGCCCGATGCGACCGGCACGCGTTGTCGCCGATGTCTGGGAAGCGGGCGGATCGAAGAGCTCCGCCGCCGGGCACGCAGAGTGGCCGTAGCGCGCACGTCCGGGCGGGGTCGTGCACGGTTTCCTCGGCCCCGCACGATCTCGACGCCCGAGGCCACGGTCGCATGGGGGTACGAAGGGCACGTGACGCGGGTATGACGCGTCCGGCCTCGGCGGCTTGCAGCCAGGCGACTTCCCGGGACGGGCCCGCGCTGCCCACAGGGCGTTCAGGACTGCCTCGTCGATGTCCGGCCGGCACCCGCCCGGTCGGTCGGGGTGACGCGGTGCGGGCGGAGTAGCGTGGGGGTATCGGGGCGGCCCGGCCGCCGCTCCCCGACGGTCGGCCCTCGTTCGGTGGGGCTGGTGTGTGTCCACGGACAGGTGGCGAGCCATGTCGGATGAAACCGGTGCTGCGCTCCCGGGACCTCTGCCGGACCGGTTCCGGCAGGCCGCGAAGCCGGGGACGGCCCTGCTGCGTCTGGAGACCACACAGTCGCGCGAGGGCGCGCTGGACGGCGCGTGGTGGCCGCGTTCACGGAACGTCGGCGCCGAACTACCCGGTCTGGTCAGGGCGTTGACCGAACATCTCGGCTCCGTGGTGAGCATCGGGCTGGACGCCGAAGCCTGGGACGACGTGCCGGCCCGGCTGCTCGTCGACGGCCGGTCGGTGCACATCGACCGGTACCCGGTCGGCGACGACACGGTGATCGTCACTCGGGGCGACCGCGATCACTTCAGCCTGCTCGTCGTCCCCCCGCAGACGAGCCGGGAGGCGGCGCTGGCCGCGATGGCCCGCGCGGTCGAAGCCGACGGAACCGACTCGGCACGGCAGATCCTCGTCACCACCGGCAGCGGCTCCGAGCCACCGGGCGAAGCGACCTGAGTGGACCGGCCCCACAAGCCGGACTCCTCGGGACAGACGGGAAGGCGGGACGCAGAGATGTCCGTCTACGTGAAGCTCTCGGTCGACGCCCGTGCGCCGGCGGAGCCGTCGAAGGGGCCGTTGGACCTGCAGTACGAGGACGGCACGGACGACGGCGTCACCTTCGAGTACGACCTGCACCCGAGCGGTGCGCTGCGCGTCCTGCGGGTCTTCGAGGACACGCCCCACCGGATCGAGGCCTGCTTCAGCCCCGGAGCGTGGCTCCAAGTCGCGGGCACCTACCTGCGAAGCGGCTCCGAGTACTGACGATCCGGTTCACCTGCCCGCGCCCGTCGGGCGGTGGCCCGCGCGCGGCGGTCGGCCGCCGCCGTCCCCTTCTTCCTGCTCGGGACCATCGTCTTGACGTTGCTCGCGACGAACGCACTCCCCGTACCGAGCGCCGACCGTGCGTTCTACTCGGGCCTCGCCGTGCTGTGCGCCGTGTCCACCGCCGTCGCGGTGATCGACCTGGTCGCCATCCGGCGCCGGATGACGGAGGAACGACGGTGGCACCGCTGACGACGCGGCCGAGCGGAGGACATGTTCGCACGCTACTGGGCGGGCGCAGGAGCACAACGGAGTCCGCCCGAGTCCAGCGCCGCGGGCGACACCGCGGAGGGAGACCGTCCGAGTGATGCCGCCGTAGCTGAGGATGCGGCTGCACTGGTCGCAGTCGCGGTCGGCAACGGGCCTGCCTACGGTTGAGAACAGGACGCGCCGAGGCGTCCGGCCTCCGGTTGCGCAGCGCGTCGGAGGTACGGTCCACCAGCACAGGAATCGTAGGTGGGCCAGTGGATCCGGAGGATGGGGCCGGGTGGGCGGACGTTCCCGACCGCAGCCACCGGATCGATGACGAGATGGACCGGATCGTCGGACGTCTACGGGACCTGGCCGACACCCAGCGCCGTTTCCAGGACCTGCTGGACGCAGTGATCGCGGTGGGCCGGGAGCTGGAGCTGCCGGTCGTGCTCCGCCGGGTGATCACCACCGCGATGGGCCTGGTCGACGCCCGCTACGGCGCACTCGGCGTGCTCAGCGAGGACGGCGAACACCTGGAGGAGTTCATCCCCGTCGGGCTGAGCGAGCAGCAGGTCGCAGCCCTGGCCGGGGTCGCCCTTCCGCACGGGCGCGGACTCCTGGGACACCTCATCGACCACCCCGAACCCCTGCGTGTCGCGGACATCGGCGCCCACCCGAACGCAGTGGGCTTCCCGCCGGGCCACCCGCCGATGCGGACACTGCTCGGGGTGGCGCTCACCGGACGCGGACGGGTCTACGGCAACCTCTACCTTTGCGAGCGACGCGACGGACAGCCCTTCGACAGGCACGACCAGGACATCGTCGTGGCGCTCGCCGGCGCGGCCGGCCTCGCCATCGAGAACGCACGTCTCTACCGGCAGGTCCGCGCCAGCGCCGAGTACTTCCAGCGCCTCCTCCTTCCCCGCCTGCCCGATGTGGCGCCCTTCTCCGTCGCCGCGGTCTACCGCCCCGCCGCCACCCCGGACCACGTCGGCGGAGACTGGTACGACGCCCTGATGCTCCCCGACGGCGCCTGCGCCCTGGTCATCGGCGACGTCGCCGGACACGACCTGAAGTCCGCCGCCACCATGGCCCAGACCCGCAACATGCTGCGCGCCCTCCTCTACGACCGCCGCACCCCGCCCAGCGGCGTCCTGACACAGCTCGACCGCACCCTCCAGGCGATCACCGACAACCCGATCACCACCACCTGCCTCGCCCGCATCGAACCCGCCGAGGACGGCTGGACACTCCACTGGAGCAACGCCGGACACCCGCCACCGCTCCTGATCGGCCCCGACGGCACCGCCCGCTACCTGCACGCCGACCCCGGCCTGCCCCTCGGCGTCGACCCCGACGTGCCCCGCCCCGACCACAAGCGCCCCCTGCCCGGCAACGCCACCCTCGTGCTCTTCACGGACGGCCTGGTCGAGCACCCCCACCGCCCCCTGGACGCCGGCCTCACCGCCCTTGCGCAGGTTGCCGCCGCCCACGCCGCTCTGCCCCTCGAAGACCTGTGCCGGACCCTGGCCGACGCCCACCTCGGCGATGGACGCGACGACCTCGCCGTCCTCGCCCTGCGCACCCCGCCCACCGCGCCGACCCCCGGGAACACCGGCGACACACTCCCGGACCCGGGAACAGCACGTACCCCGCACCCCGGCGGGCCCGCAGCTCGGTCTCGGCGGCGGTCCTTCAGCACCTGATCCTGGCCGCTCTTCACTCGTGTCCATGACCTCTGCCGCTCCGTGATCCGGGGGCCCTGCCGCAGGGGAGGCCAGCCCTCCAACACGGAGGGCCTCCGTCTCCGTTCCGCAGCATCGAAACCCGGAATGCGCCACCACGGCACGGCACCGCCACTGCCGCGCGGTTGCGTCCAGGGAGGTGGTGTACGGGTTCCACCCGTTCCGGGGGTTTCGTCCCGGTAGCGGATGTCGCCTGAGAACGTGAGACGGCCACCGGTTGATCCTTCGAGATGTCTGACGTCACGAAGAGGAGACCAACACGATGACCGCACCCGACAGTCTGCCGTTCGCCGCCCTGATCGAGGAGAACCTCGCCTCGGCGAGTCCCGACTTGTTGCGGGCGATGGTGAAGACCTTCGCCGAGGCGATGATGTCCTCCGACGTCGACCGCGCCTGCGGCGGCGAGTACGGCCGGCCGAGCGAGGACCGGATCAACTCCCGCAACGGATACCGCAATCGGGACTGGGACACCCGGGCCGGAACGATCGACCTGGCGATCCCCAGGGTCCGTTCCGGCACCTACGTCCCAAGCTGGCTGCTGGAGCGCCGGCGCCGGGCCGAACAGGCCCTGATCTCGGTGGTCGCGACGTGCTACCTGCTCGGCGTCTCGACCCGGCGGGTGGAGAAGCTCGCCGAGAGCCTCGGCGTCACCCAGCTGTCGAAGTCGCAGGTCAGCGACATGGCCAAGCACCTGGACGAGCGGGTCGCCGAGTTCCGCCACCGGCCGCTCGACCAGGGCCCCTACACCTTCGTCCGGGTCGACGCCCTCACCCAGAAGGCCCGCGAGGGCGGCCGCATCGTCAACGTCCACTGCCTGGTCGCGGTCGGCGTCAACAACGAAGGCCAACGCGAGATGCTGGGCCTGGACGTCGCCACCAGCGAGGACGGCGCCGGCTGGCTCGCCTTCCTGCGCTCCCTGGTCGCCCGCGGCCTGGGCGGCGTCAAGCTCGGCGTGTCGGACGCGCACGCCGGCCTGGTCGACGCGATCGGCGCGACCCTGCCGGGCGCGTCCTGGCAGCGCTGTCGAACCCACTACGCGCGCAACCTGCTCTCGCAGGTCCCCAAGTCCGCCCAGCCCTGGGTCGCCACCCTGCTGCGGACCGTCTTCGAACAGCCCGACGCCAGCGCGGTCCGCACCCAGATGGCCACCGTCATCGCCACCCTGGACGAGCGATTCCCCAAGGCCGCAGAGCACCTGGAGAGCGCCCGCGAGGACCTGCTCGCCTTCACCGCCTTCCCCCGCACGGTCTGGAAGTCGATCTGGTCGAACAACCCGCAGGAGCGGCTGAACAAGGAGATCCGGCGCCGCACCGACGTCGTCGGGATCTTCCCCGACCGACCCTCGATCATCCGGCTGATCGGCGCCGTCCTGGCCGAGCAGAGCGACGAATGGGCCGAACAGCGCCGCTACATCGGCTCCGAGATCCTCGGCCGCTGCCGCCTCCACCCGATCGAGGGAGAAACCCCCGACGAGACCATCACCACAGCCCTGACCGCCTAGCCTGAAACAGGATCACCGAGTGGCCGTCGATACACCACTCCAGCGGACGTGACCCGAGGGCCGGGGCGACGCACTGGTGATCAGCATCGCTGACGAGGTCAATGGGGTCATCATCTCCAACGACAACTTCGCCCCGTTCCAGAAGGCCAACCCTTGGCTCCGGAATGCGGGGCGGATCCTTGGAGCCACTCACTCCCAGGGGATGTGGGTCTTCAATTGGCGCGTACCGAATCCGGCAGCACCCACCCGGCCGAGGTGACGTGCCGAGAGTGTCGCCGATGCAGTGGCGGGGGCCGTGGCCGAAGCTGCAGGAAGGCTCGGTCTCGCTGCGCCCGGCCTTCAGTGAGCAGCCGGTGACGGGCGCACGCTTCGTCCAGGACCGCATCGCGGCGGAGGGCGAGGAGGTCTGGTCCCTGCTCGAAGCCGGGGCCCAGGTCTACGTCTGCGGCGACGGCGCCCGCATGGCCCCGGCGTACGTGCCGCGTTCCGCGCCCTCCACCTGAGCCACACCTCCGACGTGCGGGAGGACAACGCCGAGACGTGGCTCCAGTCACTGATCGACGACGGCCGATACGTCCAGGACGTGTACACCGCTCACTGAGCCACAAGGCGCCGGCGCACGGTGACTTCGGCGGGGAGGTGAGTGCGGGGGTGGTCGGCCGGGGACTTGTCGGTGGGGCTCGCTAACGTTCGCCTCCTGATCATCAGTTCGAGGAGAGGGGCGGAGCTGTGCGGCGCTGGGAGTTCGTCGAGGGCGGCTCGGACAAGTTCTGGGAGGCCGCGGTCGACGGTGCCGCGGTGACCGTGCGGTACGGGCGGTCCGGTACGAACGGGCGGGAGCAGGTCAAGGCGTTCCCGACCGTGGATGAGGCGCAGGCACACTTCGCCAAGGCGGTCGCCGAGAAGGAGCGCAAGGGCTACCGCGAGATCGGTGCGGGGGCGGGTACGGATCCGGGTGCAGCGGCGGATCCGGTGCCCGTGGCGCAGCCCGGCGTGTCCGCGCCCACGGCCGAGGCCGCCGGTCCCGAGGACGAGGACGTCTTCGTCATGCCGGACGCCTGGCGTCGGGCGCTGATCCCGCGCCGGGGCGGCATTCCCCGGAAGCCGTCCGCGCCGGGGAAGGAGCCAGTGACCTCGTACCGCGACGGGCTGCGGCAGATGGGGGATTGGCTGGAGCAGACGCTCACCTCGGAACGCAGTGACTCGGAGCTGGTCGCGGCCGCCCGCGCCCACCAGTCCGGCAGCCGGGACCCACTCGGTGCGGCGGTGCTCGCCGCCGTGTACACGTACCCGGTCAAGAACAAGATCAGCCTGGCCGTCGATGCCTGGGTGGAGGAGTTCGGCCTGCCGTTCGCGGCCAGGGCGACCGTCGAGCTGTTCACGACGGCTGTCGAGACCGACTGGATCCACCAGAGGTCCGTCCACCCCCGCGTCCGGCGCGGGGCCAACCAGAGGCACGGCCGATACCGTCCCGCCGCGGACCGGGTCCGGTCGCTGCTGGCGGACTGCGACGAGGAGACCCACCGCGCGGCGGTCGAGGCCCTGGCGGGCTGCCGGAACAGCCTAACCCGCCTGGTGGTGGCGGCGTACCTGGTGCCGTCCGAGACCGCCTGGGTCGAGGAGTGCGTCGCGTCGGGCTCCCGTCTGGCCGCCGTCGAGTGGTCGATGCTGCTGTGCTCGCTCTCCTCGGCGGAACCGCTGGAGAAGCTCCCCCCGCTGCCGAGCCTGAGCTATGACGGTTGGTCCACCGAGATCATCGCAACCGTGGCGGAGGGCCTCGGCGGCGACGCAGCACCGGTGATGCTGCACGACCTGACCACCAGCTACCACCACAAGGACGGCAAGAAGCGGATCCTGGACGCGCTCGCCGAGCTCCCCTCCGACGAGGGCTTCCGGGGGCTGCTGGCCCAGCAGGACGGCATCAAGTCCACCCGCGCCGCCCTCATGGCCGGTCTCCGCCGCTTCCCCCGGCGTGCCCTACGCCTGCTCGCCGACGCCGCGGCGGCCT
Source organism: Kitasatospora arboriphila (assembly GCF_039528095.1). NCBI lineage: Bacteria > Bacillati > Actinomycetota > Actinomycetes > Kitasatosporales > Streptomycetaceae > Kitasatospora > Kitasatospora arboriphila. Next base: position 660 of record NZ_BAAALD010000069.1, on the reverse strand, counting down.
CCACCGACCCGGCCACGCAGCAGCTCGCCCGGCAGCTCCTCACCGGCCACGTCGCCATCCACCGCGCGACCGCGCTCGAACTGCTGCCGGAGCTGACGCCGGAGCAGGCGGCCCTGGTCGAGCCGCTCACCGACCTCGGCGAGCGGGTGCCGGAGGTCGGCCCCGACTCGCTGCCGGAGCTGTTCACCAGCCCGCCGTGGACGCGGCCGCGCTCCGCTGGCAAGCCCCGCGTGCTGACCGGCCTCAGCGCGCCTCGGGAACCGCAGATGCGATGGCTGCCGGGTGAGCGCGAGGCGTGGGCGGCGACCTCCGAGTCCTGGTACACGAGCTGGTCGGACGACGACTGGCAGCGGGTCGCGGCCACGATCCGGGCCAGGATCGGGCAACCCGAGGACGCGCGGCTGCGCGGCGGACAGCACGCCGAGCTCGCGCTGTTCGCGTACGGCGACGAGGAGTTGGCCCGGCCACTGCTCGCGCAGTGGCGCGCCGGTGAGCGTATCTGGCACTCCGGGGACTCCCTGCGCCGGGTCGCCGCCCGCTTCGGGACGGACGCCGTCGAACCGATGCTGGCCGCAGCGGCGGGGAACCCAGCCACGCACGCGCCCCTGCTGCTGCCGTACCTGGACGGCCGGGTGGCCGCGACCATGGCGGACTGGCTGG
>NZ_BAAALD010000068.1:41753-42862 GCF_039528095.1 Kitasatospora arboriphila | reverse complement strand
GGGCCCGGCCCCCCGGCCGCCGTCGGCGGCACCGGCCCCGCCGGCATGGCCGGGGCCCACGCCCCGGGCGGCATGGGCGGCGCCGGCGGCCGCGGCGAGAAGCGCGGCGGCAACCGTTTCGTCCGCCCGACCCGCTTCGGCTGCGAGGGGCTGGAGGACGAGGACGAGATGCTGCTCGGCGACCGCGGCATCGCCGGCCAGGCCGTCCGGCACGAGGAGGGCGACCGCCACTGGGAGCGGATGCGGCGCCGCTGGCTCGACTCCGCCCGCACCGAGGGCCCGGCCCCCCAGGCCCCGGCCGCCGCGGGCGCGGAGACTCCGGCGGAACAGAACACCCTGCTCAACCAGCTGACCACCGCCCTGCTCGGTCCCGAAGCGGGCACGGACGGCGCCGCCACCGACACGGCCACGGCCACGGCCACGGCCACAGGCTCCGACAACGGCAGCGGTGGCGGCAGTGGTGAGGGCGGGTCCGCGGCGCCCGGCGGTGAGCGGCCGACGCACGGCTCCCGGGACGAGGGCACCGGCACGTCCTCCTCGTCGGACGGGGACTACCTCGACCGCGCCCGGTCCGTCGCCGCCCGCCGCGGCCGCCCGGACGACGACACCCCGGCGGCCTCCGCCGCCACCGGCACGGGGTCGGGAGCGGACGGCGCCGACAAGCCCGCCGAGCGGGCCCCGCTCCGCCAGGAGGGCGGCTACCAGGTACCGAGCCCGTTCCTGCGGGCCGCACTCGCCCGCCTCGCCACCTCCGGCGGCGCGGACGGTGCCGCCCCGGGCGGCGCGGCCTCGTAACCGGCCGGCCGTCCTACGACCGCCGCACACCCCGCAGCCCTCCCACCGCCGTCCGCCCGCTCGTGGGAGCGGGCGGACGGCCGGCACGAACTGGACGAACCCATGGATGAGCAGACAGGCGCAGAACAGGCTCACGCCGTACTGCGCGAAACCGTGAGCAGCCCCCGCCTGCAGGAAGCCGCGCTGCAGCCGACCGAGGCATGGGAGGTCGCCGAGCCCACCGCCCGTCTGCAGCCCATGGAACACGTGCAGATGGCGGAGCCCACCGCCCGTCTGCAGCCCATGGAACGCGACCTGCCGTTGGCCGAACACGG
>NZ_BAAALD010000068.1:0-41657 GCF_039528095.1 Kitasatospora arboriphila | reverse complement strand
ACGGTGTCCGCCTGCAGCCCACGGAGCGCGACCTGCCGTTGGCCGAACACGGTGTCCGCCTGCAGCCCACGGAGCGCGACCTGCCGTTGGCCGAACACGGTGTCCGGCTTCGGCCGGACGCGGTGGAGGCGTCCCCGACGCAGTCCACTCCGTTGGCCGCGACGGCCCGGACCGCCCCCGACGCCCAGGTGAAACGGCTAGCGTCGACCACCGGCGCCGCGGCGCAGTCCGGCGGATCCGCGGGCAGCGGCTTCGAGGTGAATCCGGAGCAGTACCGCGCCGCGGTCAGCCCGGTGCTCGCGGCGGCCGACCAGCTCACCCAACTCGTCACCGGGCTCTCGGCGTTCCTCGACCACACCCAGTCGACGGCCCCGTGGGGCAACGACGAGTCCGGCAAGAAGTTCGCGGAGGGCGAGAAGGGCTACCTGCGGTACAGCACCGACACGCTCAAGGGCCTCAAGGGCATGCCGGAGGCCGTCCGTTACGTCGCGGACGGCCTCAAGGCCATGGCCGAGAACTACCGGGCGACCGAGGAGGGCACCACCTCGGTCTTCCAGGGCGGCGGAACCGACGGCGTGTCCGTCCCCCAGACCGGTTCGTACAGCGCTCCCGTCAACGTCACCTCTCCGGGCGCCGCCCTGCGGAACATCGCACAGGCCCACCCGTCCACCACCCGAAGGGCCTGATCCGATGGCGGTCGAACTCCCCGAGCCCCTGCAGTGGGTGCTCCTCCTGCTGGCGGGCACCCGCTGGCCGGAGGCCGACGAGGACATGCTCCGCGACATGGCGGAGCGCTGGCGTGACGGCGCCAAGACCCTGGAGGACGCCGGACGCTCCGCCGACTCCGCGGTGAAGCGTGCGCTCGACGGCCAGCGCGGCGCCGCCGCCGACGCCCTGGGCAAGCACTGGTCGCAGTTCACCACCGGCAAGGGCACCGAGGCGGAGCCGGGGTACTTCCCCGGTCTCGTCCAGGCCTGCAACGGCATGGGCGACATGCTGGAGGCGATGGCCAACTCCGCGGAGACCGCGAAGATCCAGATCGTGGCCCAACTCGGCATCCTGGCCTTCGAGATCGCCACCGCGGAGGCGGAGGCGCCGTTCACCGCGGGTGCCTCGCTGGCCGAGATCCCGGTGTTCGTCGGCATCAGCCGCACCGCCGTCCAGCAGATCCTGAAGCAACTGCTGAAGGAGACCCTGCAGTTCGCGGCGAAGCAGGCCGCGCAGATGGCCGCGATCAACCTGCTGGCCCAGGGCATCGAGGTGATGGAGGGCCACCGCAAGAGCGTCGACATGAAGGAGCTCGGCCAGAACGCCCTCGGCGGTGCCGTCGCCGGTGCCAGCGGCCACCTCATCGGCAAGGGCCTCAGTGCCGGCGGGTCGAAGCTCGGCCTCAGCAGCGTCATGGAGACCACCGCGGGCCGGATGGCCCACGGCGCAGCCGTCGGTGTCGGTGCGGACGTCTCCACCCAGCTCATCACGACCGGTCACGTCGAGGGCGGCAGCCTGCTCGGCTCCGGTCTGAGCGGCGGTGCCTCGGTCGGCCTGCACCGCGGCGCGGCCGCCGTGAAGGGCCACTTCAACGGCCCGCCGAAGATCCCCACCCCGCACGCCGGCCCCGAGGGCGCCGGTGGCGGTACCCCCGGAGCGGGCAGCGGGTCGGGCGGCGCACCGGTCTTCTCCAAGTCGGACTCCGGCTCGTCGAGTTACCGCGGACCGTCCGCCGAGGGCCTGTCCGGCGGCTCGCACGAGGCACCGGCCTCGACCGGCTCGACCGGTTCCGCCGGCTCGGCGGGCAGCTCCGCCGGCGGTCACTCCGCCACCGGCCTGACCGGGGGCTCCAACGGATCCACCGGCTCGTCCGGTTCGGCCGGCACGGGCAGTTCGGCGGCTACGACGCACGGCGGTGGCGAGGGCGGCGCGAGCCGTCCCGAGAGCGCTCCCGCGCCGGCCTCCGGCACCCGGGGCCTGGTCCCGTTCGGCTCCGACCGTCCCGCGCCCGCCGCCGAGCACGCCCCGGCGCCCGAGACCGCCGCGACCGGGCAGCCGACCCCGCACACGGCCGACCGTCCCGCACCCTCCGCCGAGCACACCCCTGCGCCCGAGCACACCCCTGCGCCCGAGACCGCTGCCGCCCCGGCCGCCGCCCGTGGCGACTCCGCCGAGCCGGCGCCGCGTCCCGCAGAACCCGTGCACCAGGTCTCCGAGAGCGCGCCGCGCACCCCCGAGACCACTCCCCGGGGCACCGAGCACGCACCGGTCGCGCACGAGCAGGCCCCCGGGCAGATCCACGAGCAGGCACCGCCGCAGGCCCGTCAGGACGTCCAGCCGTCGCCGCACGCGACCACGGGCGAGACCCGCACGGTGCCGGCCGACCCGGCCCCGGCGCACGAGTCCCGGCCCGCCGCCGCGGATCACGCCGGTGACCGGGCGCCGATCGCCGACCGGCCGACGACGGCCCCTGCCCACGAGGCCCCGGCGCCGAGCCGCGAGACCTCCGTGCCCGCGCACGATACGCCGGCCCCCGTCCACGAGACCCCGACGCACACGCAGCAGACCGCTGCCCCCGTGCACGAGACGCCCGTCCCGACCCGCGACACCTCCGTGCCTGTGCACGAGACGCCTGTGCACGAGACGTCTGCGCACGTGCCCCCTGCGCACGAGGCACCGGTGCACACGCAGCAGCCGACCGGGCCCGTCCACGACACGCCTACGCCCGTCCACGACACGCCTACGCCCGTCCACGAGACGCCCGCCCCCGCGCAGCAGACCCCGTCCCACGTCCAGCCGGGCACCGGCCCCGTCCACACCACGGCACCGCCCGTCCACGAGACCCCCGCCCCCGTCCACGAGGGTGCCGCGGAGCGTCCGGCGGCGGCCGTGCCGCACACGGCAGCTCCGTCCGCGGCCCCGGCGCAGAGCCATGCCGCGGGGAGTGGTGGCGAGCACCGTGCCCCGGCCCCCGAGTCGGAAGCCCCGGCACCGGCGTCCAGCCGGCTGGACGGCACCGGCCCGCTCGGCGGTGCCGCACACCTGGCCGCGCCCGGTGGTGACACGCACCTCAACGGCGGTACCCGGATCTCGGGCGGTCAGGCCCAGGGCAGGCCCGCGCCGGAGACCGTGCCGGGGAACGTCGTTCCCGACAACGCGGCGTCCACCGTTCAGCAGCCGGCGGGCACGCCGCCCATGTCGGGCGGGTTCATGCCCGGTCCGGTGTCGGGTGGCGGCTCCGCCCACACGGCGGGCGGCGGCGCCCGTACGCCCTCGCCCCACGCCACGACCGGTCCGGTGTCGCAGCGCCCGGTGGAGCCGACCCCGCAGCCCGGTGGCGGCACCGTCCGGCCGGGCGCGGGCCGAACGTCCGACACCCACGTGCCGCCCCCGCCCCCGCCGCCGCAGCACCAGGCGGGCGGGACTCCGCGGACCCTCGGCGACCCGAACGGGTCCTCGTCGTCCGCGCCCCGCACCGGTCGGACCGGCGACGAGCACCTCCCGCCGCCCCCGCCGCCGTCGGGGAACTCCCGGATCCGTCCGATCGACGAGGCGCCGACCCCGGACGAGCTGGCGCAGCTGCACCAGCACCCGGCCGGCCCGTCGCTGATCCACCCGCCCAAGGCGGATCCGGCGGCGCTGGCCCGGTACAAGAGCGACAACAAGTTCAACTTCAGGCTGACCGGCGAATTGCAGACGGCGGCGAACACCCTGCCGCACAACTCGTGGGGACGGCACGACTCGGGCGTCCAGACGCCGAGTGGCCGGCCGGACGTCAAGGTCAGCCCGTACTCGCAGTCGTTCAAGACGCACCTCGACCCGCTGACCCTCAAGGCCCTGCACTCGGATGCCGCCGGCGCGATCACCACGCCGCTGCGCAACGAGCTCGGTCCGCACGCCATGGTGTACCAGGGCAACCAGGTGCTGGAGGCGGCGGGCAACCTGGACTTCCGTACGCAGGAGCACTTCCAGCAGCAGGAGATCCGCCGGAACGTGCTGGAGCGCCTGGCCCGCCAGGACTCGCAGCAGACCTGGCACCCGGTCGGCGAGCAGCGGGTGAACGACCACCTGGACGGCTCGACGTCCGCGATGGACGGCGTGAACCGGCTGCTGGGCGGGCACGACGGCCACCCCGGCTTCGACGGGATCGTGCTGGGCGAGGCGCACAACCAGTCGCCGAGCTGGCGCTTCCTCAACGAGAACATGCACGCCCTGAAGGCCGGCGGCGTCGACCGGATCTACGTCGAGTCGCTCCGTGACGACGCCTTCCAGCAGCACCTGAGCGACTTCCAGCGCCCCGGCGGCACCATGTCGCCGAACCTGGAGAAGATGCTCCGCACGTACGACCGCAACCTGAACTCCCCGCCCGGCCACGGCCTGTACGACACCGTGGTGCGCGCGAAGGAGGAGGGCGTGACGATCCACGCGGTGGACGGCTACCCGGCGCGGCGGCCGCACGACCTCGGACGGCAGGCGCTGGAGGAGCGCGCGCGGCTGCTCAACTCCTACATGAACCACGCCATCACGGAAGGCGGCGGGACCGGCAAGTACGTGCTGGTCACCGGCAAGGCGCACGTCCACGAGCACGCGAACAGCAACGGCCACCGGATCCCCGGTGTGGCCGAGATGCTGGGCGCCCCGTCGGTGCGGCTGACCGACGGCGGCCGGCCGAACCCGAACGGGGCACCGCACGACGCGACCGCCACCACCGCCGCCGGGGACATGCGCCTCGGTTACCTCGCCCGGGAGTCGACCGGGCAGGACCCGGCGAACACGGCCCAGCAGCACGGCAACGGTGCCCCGCCCGCGCCGCCGGCCCCGCCGGTGTCGCACCAGGGCGGGGGCGGCTCCTCGCAGTCGACCCACGGCCTCGGTACCGACAACACGCCCGCGCCGCCGGCCCCGCCGGTGTCGCACCAGGGCGGGGGCGGCTCGTCCCCGTCGACCCGGAGCCTCGGCGGCGACGGCACCCCGCCGGCCCCGCCCGCCCCGCCGACCCAGCAGCACACGGCCGGATCCTCGCAGTCCGGCCACCAGAGCCCGCCCGCGACGACGCCGAACACGGCGCCGGCCTCCGGCCACAACGCCGCGGCGACCGGTGGCCACAACGCGCCGTCGACGACCGGCCACACCAACCCGCCCGCCACCGGCCCGCACAACGCACCGTCGACCAGCGCCCACGACCAGTTCCTCGACCGGCAGAAGCAGGCGCGCGACGCCGAACTGCAGGCACTGTCCGGCAAGTCCCCGGTGCGCGACGCGGTGGACCAGCTGGGCCGCGAGCAGCGGGCGGTGGCGACGCCGCCTCCCGGCGCCGACCGGCTGCGGCAGGACCTGCCGACCATGTCGCCGCAGGAGCGGACCCGGGAGCTGGCCGGCCTTTCGCCGGAGAACCGGCGCTGGCTCGCACGCGACCCGCAGACGGTGGACGCGCTGAAGAACGCGCTGCCGCCGAAGGAGTTCGCGAAGACCGCGGCGGAGCTGATGGTGCACGTGGACCCGCGCGCGGAGCGCGCGCCCTCGGCGCGGCAGGAGGCGCAGCAGCAGATCGCCCGGATGCTCCAGGACCCGGAGACCGCCGCGCGGCTGCTGAAGAACGGCGCCGACGTCGTGGTGGTCCCGAAGGACGTGCGGATGCCGGACGTCCCGGAGCTGAACGACCTGCGCGGGGTGCACAACAACTCCTCGGCGGGCGCCGGCCGCGGCTACGACGACATGCGCGGCTCCGGCGGACGCCACTCGGCGGTCACCGAGGAGAACCTGCTCGGCGAGCACACCCCGATCGGGCACGGCGGGCACTACGAGGACGGGTACTCCACTACCACGCACGAGTTCACCCACACCGTGCACCGGTACGGCCTGGACGCGAACGACCAGAAGCTGATCACCGACACCTTCAACCAGAAGCACGGCGACCCGAACGCCGCCTGGCCGGACGGTCCGCGCCACGACGGCAGCGGGAAGCCGGTCGACAACTACTCCTCGCGCGACGAACAGGAGTACTTCGCGCAGGTCACCAACGCGTACCTGGGCACCAACCACGGCACCGACCCGTACACCGGCCAGCCGCGCAACAACGGCGCGGACTGGGTGCGGCAGAACGAGCCGGCCATGCTGCCGCTGCTGGAGAAGCTGTACGGCAAGGACCCGGGGGCGGTGCACAGCGGGCCGGCCAACCCGGTGCACGCCACCACGGCCGAGAACCAGATGTACGAGGGCTTCCGGGACTTCATGGACCAGGTCGACGGCGACGGGAGCAACCCCCCGGCCCACCAGCCGCCGACCACGCCGCCGCCGACCACGCCGGCGGGCAACCCCGGTCAGCACGGCGGGAGTTCCTCGCACCTGCCCCCGCCGCCGCCGAAGGCGCCGGGCTTCGGCAGCAAGCCCGCGGCGGACGACGGCTACTCGCACAAGATCGACGGCGAGAAGACCTTCGACGCGATCAAGGACTTCCTGCCGGACTCCGCGGAGTTCGACAAGGTCAAGGACAACCTGAAGAAGTACGAGCGGTCCGCGCTGATCGACGGCGACACCGACGCGATCCTGCACGCGTACCAGCAGCAGAAGCAGCTGCACGTGGACGTGCTGCGCCGCAACGTGCCCGAGCAGCTCGACGCGGTGAACCACCGGCTGGACGAGATCGCCCGCCAGGGGCCGGACCGCCAGGCCGAACTGGCCGGCGAGAAGCACAACCTGGAGACCGCGAAGGCCCACCTGGAGGACCAGCAGGGCCGGCTGGCCGTCTACGAGCACGAGCTGGCCCGACTCAAGGGCGAACCCAAGTCCGGCACCGCGGAGTTCAAGGCACTGCAGGACGCCCGCGCGCAGGCCGAGCCGCAGATCGCCAAGGACGCCATGGCGCGGATCGAGGAGCAGCGCAAGGTTGTCGCCGACCTCCGGCAGGAGGCCGTCCAGCGGCGCGACGACGCCGAGACCGCCTACCAGAACGAGAACAGCAAGCGGACCGCCACCGGCTCCACCAAGGAGACCGCGGCGGAGGCGGCCGCGAAGACCACCCGGAACGTCTTCGCGAGCCGGGTCGAGGACCTCAGGGTCCGCGAGGAGGAGCTCGCGCAGGACCTCCAGGCGCGCAAGGACGCCCTCGCCGGGAACTACGGGGCGACGCCGCCCAAGCCGAAGAAGGGCGCCGAGCACGAGCTGACCGACGGTGCCTACCGCGCCGCGTTCGGGTACTCGGACCACGGCGTCATGGCGGGCGAGCCGCACGCCGAGAAGACCGCCCGCCGGATGGAGGACGGCAAGGTCAAGCTCGGCACCGCGGTCGTCAACCGCAACCACGTGGTCGCCGACTACATGGTGCACAAGTACGTGACGGCCGCCGTGTTCAAGGCCCGGTCGTTCGGCGACGAGCAGCACCGGGTGGAGGCGTCGCGGACCTTCTCCGACTTCGCCGACACCATGGCGCCCGACCAGCACCGCGTGCTCGACAAGGCCGGCAAGCAGGCCGCCAAGCGGCTCGGCGCCAACGACCAGGAGCACGCCGCGCTCGCCTGGCGCGACCTGGCCTACACCGCCAAGGACGTGGACCTGGGCAAGGCCTACGGCAACGACAAGCTGGAGTCCGCCTTCGCCCCCGCGAAGCTGGACGACCCGGCGAGCGCCGTCGCGGCCAGGGACGAGGTGCGCAACCAGCTCGACCGCTCCGGACTGGAAGGCCCGGCCAAGGCCGAGTTCGACCGGTACGCGGACACCGTGGAGCGGTTCTCCGACGACCCGTCGCCGCAGCACCTGGCGGCGATGAAGGACGCCCTCGCGGACGTCCGCACCAAGGTCCGCGAGCAGGCCGTCGAGGACCTCGCCCTGATTCACGGCGTCACCGGGCCGCGCCACCTCGACGACACCGTGGCGGCGGCCCGGCAGGCCGCCGCCGAGCCGCCCGCCGGCCCCGGCAACTCCCCGGCGCACCAGCGGCTGGCCGACCGGATCGACGACCTGGCGCGCTCGTACGACCGCCTCGGCCAGGACCGGCAGGACCTGAAGGGCCTGGCGAACGAGCTGCGCAACGACCCCGACGCGGTGCGGCCCGAGCGGCTGGAGGCGTTCGCCGACAAGCTGCCGAACGAGCGCGACCAGCTGCGGCGGGACGAGGTGGACCGGCGCCGCGAGGAGGCGGCGCAGACCCTCAAGCCCGGCGGCACCGCGGCCGCCCAGCAGAAGGCCGCGGAGAAGCTGCTGCCCAAGGCCGACGCGGACATCGCCGCCGTCGCCCGGCAGTACGGCGGCGGCTTCCCGCGGGCCGGCGCCGGGGAGAAGCACCCCGCCGGCCTGTTCGACCAGGCCGTGCAGGCCAAGGTCGAGGACGTGCCGAAGCTGATCGAGGAGATCACCGCCGGCCTGTCCAACAGCGCCTCCAACCTGCGCTTCGGCGACGAGCTGACCAACAAGTGGATCCAGAACTTCCTGGACCCGCACGTGGTCCGCGACCAGGACGTGCTCACCGCCGTCGCCAAGGGCGACCTGCCGCCCGAGGCGCTCTACTCGCCGCACACCCTGGACCTGCTGCGCGGCCTGCGCACCCTGGAGGACACCGGCCTCGCCCCGCGCGAGCTGCGCGACCTGATGGCCCCCAAGACCGAGGCCGACATGGTCGACCTCCACCAGCCGGGCCAGAAGCCGAGCGCCAGCGCGGTCAACATCGCCGACGAGCACGGCATGCTGAACCACGCGGGCGGCAAGACCCCGGTCTCCTCGTCCGGCGACTTCACCCGCCAGCCCGGGCAGTCCGCGAACCCGGTGGTCGGCTCCGAGGCGCTGCACGACCCGGCCCGCGACGCCCGGCCGGGCGCGGAGGGCCACGAGATCGGCACCACCCCGCCCCCCGCGACGCCCCGGCCCCCGGCGAGCCAGGACACCGACGTGGTGATGGCCACCCAGGACCACGACACGCCCACCGCGTCGCAGGACCACGACACGCCGATGCCCTCGCAGAGCCACGACGTGCCGATGCCGTCGCAGAGCCAGGACCACCCGATGGCCTCGCAGCAGACCGTCCGGCCGGAGAAGCGCCGGGTCGACCCGGACGACGACGTGCTGATGCCCGACGCGCCGCCGTCCAAGCGCCGCGCGCCGGACGCGGTGCCGACGCCGCCGCCCCCGCCGCCGCTCGCGCACCCCGCCGGGGGCGGCCACCAGAACACCGGAACCCGGGGCTTCGGCACGCTGCCCTCCCCGCCGCCGCCGCCGACCCAAAGCCACACCCCGGCCGCCGGGGGTCACAACCCCACCGCTGGGACCGGGGCTCCGCACCAGCCCGCGGCCGGACACGACGGCGCGCCGGAGCACCAGGGCCAGCAGCACGAGGGCCCGCAGCACGAGGCCGACCCGCTTCAGCACCACGAGGACGCCGACCAGCAGCCGCACGACGACCAGCAGGTCCCGCCCGTGGAGCCGCTGCTCCCGCCGGTCGGCACCCCCGAGTACGGGATCATGCACGACCCGGGGAGCTTCCTGCGGGACACCCCGCTCGGCGTGGACTTCGGCTCCGGGCTGAAGCTGCGCACCGAGGGGCTGCAGCAGCACCAGGTCAACTCCTTCCTCGCCAGGTTCGAGGGCAGCGACCGGCACTGGTTCGCGCTCGTGCGCGACCCCGCCCGCAGCACGCCCGACAAGGACGCCTTCGTGCTGACCCCGGCGTGGGAGAAGTACGCCCAGCACAGCGAGGAGTTCCGGCCCCCGGCCGGCGTCCGGCTGCCCGATCCGATGCCCGACCACCACTACGTCACCGCGCTGTACGCCCCGTACAAGTCCGGGACGGCGGCCGGCGACCACACCATCGGGCACGTCGAGGTGCCGCTGCACCCGGACCCGGCGCGGCCGGGCGACGGGCTGGTGTTCACCGGCGGCATGAACGGCTGCGCGTTCGTCGCCACCGACGTGAACCCGCACACCGACACCTTCCAGCTGTGGCACTTCCAGTCGTACTCGGCGAAGAACAACCTGATCGGCGGCGCCGACTTCCGGGCCGGAAAGACCGTCACCGACTGGTTCGGCCCCGACGAGTACCGCTCGCCGCACCCGTTCACCTTCGAGGTCACCAACGTCCTGCACCACGGTCCCGACGGCTGGCACGTCACCAGCCAGGAGTCGGTGCAGGAGCACGGCAACCCGCACATCGGCAGGCAGACCACCCGCCCGTTCAGGCTCGACCCGCCCGGCGAGGCGGACCGGGTGCAGATGACGGTCGGCCCGTACCACATCAACGCCAAGGAGCAGGTGGAGCGGTTCGACGACCTGGCGAACAAGCTGCAGGGCAAGCTCCCGCCGGCCACCGACCCGAAGTTCCGCACCGTCCGCAACGAACTGCTCGGACAACTCGGCGACCTGCGGAGCCGGCTGGTCGCCCAGGCCGACGCCGTCGGCGCGCTCACGCAGCCCGGCACCACCATGCAGCAGGTCCATGACGGCGCGGCCGCACTGCACCAGCAGGCCGCCGCCGACCACCAGCACGCCCAGGGCGAGTCGATGCTCTTCACCGCCCGGATGAGCGCGCTGGGCCACGCCAACCCGCGCTTCCACGAGCTGGAGGCGCTGCAGCGGCAGCTGTTCGACGAGTTCGCGCCGCAGGACGACCGTTCCTGGCTGTCCGTCATGTCCCGTGACAGCGCGGGCCAGTTGCAGAGGCTGGCCGAGGAGCAGCAGCACGACCCCGCGCCGGGCTTCGGCTCGCTGCCCTCGGCCCCGCCGGACACCACCCACGGCACCGGTGCGTCCGAGCACCAGCAGTCCCGCGCCATGGACGTCGACGAGCCCGCCCCGGCCGTCCCGCACCGGCAGGACGCGGACGGCGACACCGTGATGCAGGAGCACTCCGAGTCGAACGGCCGCAAGCGCGGACGGGACGAGGACGAGGCCGACCGGCCCGTCGACGAACGGGAGGCGAAGCGGCAGCGGACACCGTCGTACGAGAACACCGACGCGGTGATGCACGACCGCGGCTACCAGGCCGTGGGCACCCGGCACCCGTTGACGCAGGACCTGATGAGCTACCTCGGTGGCGAGCCGAAGGTGCATCCGCCGATGAGCTCCTCGCTGCTCGGGAAGGTGAACCCCCATACCGCGCCGGTCCACCCGGGTGAGGGGTTCCGGCCCGGCAACGACCTGAACGCCTGCCTGGAGAACGTGGAGGCCTACCGGGACACCCACTTCGGCCGTCCCCGGGTCTCCGGGCAGACGCTGCACGGGAACGTGGAGCCGATTCCGGGCAACACGCTGTGGAAGCGGCACGACGGTCCGGCGCTGTTCGGCGAGGGCGACGCCGCGGTCCGGAAGCTGATGGAGAAGGTGCAGGCCGGCGGGCCGGGCAGCTTCGCCACCGTGCTCGGCGTGGGCAAGGAGGGCGCGGGACACGCGGTCGCGCTGGTCCACGACCGCGACGGGCAGCTGCGGTGGGCCGACCTGACGGACCGCAAGGTGACTCCCGCGGCCGGAGGGATGCCGGAGAACTTCCGCTCCGACTGGACGGTGTGGGCGTCGGTCGCCGACCCGCGCGAGAACAACATCTCGGGCCCGCACGACCCGAACTTCATGGACACCTACTCGACCTTCACCCGGCCCCCGGCCGAGCACACCCCGGAGCCGATGGACGTGGACGACTTCGGCACCGTGCCGCCGTCCGAGGCGGGCGGACGGGCCGGCGGGTTCGCCGAGGACCGGCCGGTCGCGCTGCAGAACCACACCGAGCAGAGCCACGAGCAGATCCGGACCACGAACGTCGAACAGCAGGGCGCCCAGCAGGCGTTCGGCTCCCGGCCGTCGGAGACCCAGGCCCCTCACCCCGGCGACGCGCCTCCGCCGCCGCCCCCGCCGCCGGCCTTCCGCACCGGCCCGGTGGCGCGCAGCGGTCACACCCCGCCGCCGCCCCCGCCGCCGTCCGTCGACCACACGGCGACCGGCCACACGGCGAACCAGTACACCCCGATGGACGTCGACTCGCCGGCGCCGGCCGCCACACCCCCGCGCAGGACGCTGGCGGTCGCCGTGCAGACCGTGGTCGTCGGCACCGACCACGCCTCGCCGCACGGGCGGGACGTCTACCTCAGCGAGGTGCTGCCCTCCAACGACCGGCCGATGACGCGATTCGGCACCGACCAGCGCTCGCACACCGTGCCCTGGGCGCTGACCCGCCGGGCGGCGAGCGGTCTCGCCGGGCGTTCCGCGGAGTCGGTGTGGGCCGAACTCACCAACGACATCACGGAGTTCAAGAAGTTCCCGCCGGAGCCCAAAGGCGCCGCGGAGAAGGACTACCCGGCGGTCAAGGCACGCTGGGACGACATCGTCGCGCGGCTCGACGAACTGCCCGCGGATCCGTCGCGCCGGCAGTCGCTCCAGGAGTGGCACCGCGACCTCGGCGACCTGGTGTCCGGCTACATCGAGCTCTCCCAGATCACGTCGTTCGCCTCGTTCGCGGACGGCCGGGCGGTCGGGCACGGCGAGGCGGGGATGCTGGACCGCCTCGGCGCCTTCCAGCGGGGTGAGGGCCCGGCGCCCCGCACCGACGAGGTCGTGGGCACCCTGCTGGACATCAAGCAGACCGCCTCGCTCTCCGAGAAGGACGTCGAAACGGCCAAGGAGCACCTGATCCGCAGCCTCCACCGGGCGTACCCGGAGTACATGACGCCGGCCAACCGCGCCGACATCGAGAGCCAGCTCGGTCTGCAGCCGGTGACGGTGCAGCCGCCCGGGCAGCTGCCGGGCGGTACGACCGGCTTCTCCCGCTACGAGCTCAAGGCAGAGCTGGTCGCGGACATCGGCGCCCACCCGGGCGACCCGTCGCGGATCGGGCGGATCGTGCTCAGCGAGCAGTCCCGCCCTGACACCCAGTTCGGCAGCAACCAGTACTCGCACGCCGCCTCCTGGTCGCTGATGCGGGAGTCGCTGCTCTCCTTCGAGGGCAGGCCGCGCCAGGAGCTGGAGAGCTGGCTCGGCAACCGGTTCGACGAGATGCAGGACCACGTCGAGGGGCCGATGTCGCGGGCGGTCGACCACGCCCGCCGGGAGCTGGCCAAGCTGGACACGTACCCGCAGCACGAACGGGAGACCAGGGTCGGCGACCTCGTCCGGATCTTCGTCAGCGCACACCAGAGCCTGCCGCACACCACCTTCGTGGACCAGCTGCAGCTCGGCAGTGCCACCTCCAGCGGCGAGCTCGACTTCTCGCTGCGCGGCGGGGCCCGGCACGACGAACTGGTGGCGAGCCACTTCGACGGCGCGGCGCCGTTCAACAGCAGCGACGACAAGCTCGTCCGCTCCTACCGGAGCTGGCAGACCATGGCGGAGACCCTGGGCCCGGTCGGACCGGAGACCGTCGACCTGGTGGCCGGACGGACCTTCACGGACAAGAACCTGGCCCAGCTGCGCGCCTCGGCCGCGCAGAACCAGGTGAACCAGGAGGTCGGACAGCGCTACCTCCAGGGCGTCCTGGCGTGGGACCGCGCGGTCACCACGGCATTCCCGAACGACGGCGGCAACGCGGTGACCTCGACCTGGCAGGCCCACCGCCACGAGTTCACCATGGACCGGTTCGGCCGCCCGGCCGACCCCGCCGTCCGCCGGCAGGTGGAGGCCTGGTTCGACCAGCTGAACAGCTCCCGGCGGCCGGGCGACGCCGAGACCGCGATCCACGGCCTGACGGAGTACTACCGGGTCCGGAGCGCGGGCGGCCGCCGCGGCACCGAACGGGCGGCCCTGGTGGCCGCGATGGAGCTGGTGTCACCGCCCGCCCGGGTCGCCGGCGGCAAGCGCCCGGGCGACGACACCGGCGACCTCGCCACACGGTTCAGGAGGATGAATCCCGACGACGACAGCTGACCCCGCAGCCGGGCGGCGGCACCCCGCCGCCGCCCGCAGGCGCACGCCGGGACGGCCCCGTCGGCTTACCGAAGGATGACGTGCTGTCCGGCTCCGCTCCGACGGCCCGCCCGGCCGGTAGCGTCGCCGGACATGAGGATCCTCGTCACCGGCGGTGCCGGTTTCATCGGTTCCGCGGTCGTGCGTTCGGCCGTGGCGGCGGGCCACGAGGTCAGGGTGCTGGACGCCCTGCTGGAGGCCGTCCATCCGCCGGGCGCCGTCCCCGACCTGCCGGCGGGCGTGGACCTCCGGCACGGGGACGTGCGCGACGCGCCCACCGTGGAGCGGGCCCTGGCCGGGGTGGACGCGGTCTGCCACCAGGCGGCGATGGTCGGTCTCGGCCTCGACCTCCGCGACGCACCGGACTACGTGGGCTGCAACGACCTCGGCACGGCCGTCCTGCTGTCCGCCATGGCCGGCGCCGGGGTACGGAAGCTGGTGCTGGCCGGCTCCATGGTGGTGTACGGCGAGGGCCGCTACGCCTGCCCGGTGCACGGGGACGTCGCACCCGGCCCGCGGCGTCCGGCCGACCTCGACGGCGGACGGTTCGAACCGCCGTGTCCGGTGTGCGGCGAGGCCCTGCGGCCCGGGTCGGTGGCGGAGGACGCCCCGGCGGACCCGCGCAACGTGTACGCCGCGACCAAACTCGCCCAGGAACACCTCGCCTCGGCGTGGTCCCGCACCTGCGGCGGACGGGTGGTGGCCCTCCGCTACCACAACGTGTACGGCCCGGGGATGCCGCGCGACACGCCCTACGCCGGGGTCGCCTCGCTGTTCCGCTCGGCGCTGGCCCGGGGCGAGGCGCCACGGGTGTTCGAAGACGGGGGCCAGCGCCGCGACTTCGTCCACGTCGGGGACGTCGCGGCCGCCAACCTCGCCGCCCTGTCCGGCATCGGCGCCTGCCCCGAGGGCGGCTCCCGCGCGTACAACGTCGGCAGCGGCGAGGTCCGCACGGTCGGCGAGATGGCGGAGGCGCTGTCGGCCGCCTGCGGCGGCCCCGCCCCCGTGGTGACGGGCCAGTACCGTCTGGGCGACGTCCGGCACATCACCGCGGACTCCTCGCGGATCCGCCGGGAACTCGGCTGGCGGCCCGAAGTCCCCTTCGGGGAGGGCATGGTGGAGTTCGCCGCCGCCCCGCAGCGGGTGTGAGCACCACGGGCGGGCACGGCACCCCCGGGACGGCGTCGCACTTCCGTAAGGCGTGGAGTGCACCGCCGGCCCGCCCGCCGCGGTTAGCGTGACCGGTGTGACCCCTCCCCCTGCGTCCCCGACGGACGTCGACGTCGTCCTCCCCTGCCTCGACGAGGCGGCCGCCCTGCCGTGGGTGCTCGGCCGGATCCCGGCCGGCTGGCGGGCGATCGTCGTCGACAACGGCTCCCACGACGGCTCCGCGGACCTGGCCCGTTCGCTCGGCGCGACGGTCGTGAGCGAGCCCCGGCGCGGCTTCGGCGCCGCCTGCCACGCCGGGCTGCTGAGCGCCACCGCCGACCTGGTCTGCTTCATGGACTGCGACGGCTCCCTCGACCCCGCCCAACTCCCCCGGGTCACCGGCCCGGTGCTGGCGGGCGAGGCGGACCTCGTCCTGGGCCGCCGCCGACCGTCCTCCCCGCGGGCCTGGCCGGTGCACGCCCGCCTGGCCAACGCCGTACTGGCCGGCCGTCTGCGGGCCCGCACCGGCGCCCGGCTGCACGACCTCGGCCCGATGCGGGCCGCCCGCCGGGAACGGCTGCTCGCCCTCGGCCTCGGCGACCGACGCTCGGGCTACCCGCTGGAGATGGTGCTCACCGCCGCGGCGGCCGGCATGCGGATCACCGAGACGCCGGTGGACTACCTGCCCCGGGCGGGCCGGTCCAAGGTCACCGGCACCGTCCGCGGCACCGTCCGCGCCGTGCACGACATGCGGGCGGTCCTGGCCGCACCCCCGCCGACCCTGCTGGTCATCGCCAAGGCCCCCGTCCCGGGCCGGGTCAAGACCCGGCTCACACCGCCCTGGACGCCCGAACAGGCCGCCGCGCTGGCAGGAGCCGCCCTCGCCGACACCCTGCACACCCTCTCCGCCGTCCCGGCGGGCCGCCGGCTGGTCGTGCTCGACGGCCCCCCGGGCGACTGGCTGCCGCCCGGCTGGGAGGTGGTCCCGCAGTGCGACGGAGGTCTGGACGCCCGCCTCGCGGACGCCTTCGCGCACGCCGAACGGCTGGCCCCCGACGCACCCGCACTGCTCGTCGGCATGGACACCCCGCACCTGCGGGCCCGAACCCTGTCCGCACCGCTGTCCGCCGTCGCACGCACCGGCGTCGACGCGTGGTACGGACCGGCCGTCGACGGCGGCTTCTGGGCGCTCGGGCTGGCCCGCCCCACCGGGCGGCTGGCCCGGCAACTGCTGCTCGGCGTCCCCATGTCGACCGGCGGAACGGGCCGCGCCCTGCTCGAACGGCTGTCCGCCGCCGGTCTGACGGTCCGGCACCTGCCGCCCATGACCGACGTGGACACCCACCAGGACGTCCGCCTGGCCGCCGCCGAGGCACCGGACGGCCGGTTCGCCGCCTGCCTGCGCTCGCTCGCCCCGGCACAGGAGGCGACCGGATGACCGCCCCCGCCGTCCCGTGGGTGGACGACCCGTTCAGCCACGCCGTGCGCACCGGACGCGGCCCGCTGTGGCTGCGCCGCCCGGAGGGCAGCCGCATCGCACTGGACATCGAACGCTGGTGCGGACCCGCCGCCGGGGCCGACCACGACCTCCTGGCACGCTGCACCCGGCTCTCCGCACCGGTCCTGGACGTCGGCTGCGGCCCGGGCCGGCTCGTCGCCGCCCTCCTGGGCCTCGGCGTGCCCGCCCTCGGCGTCGACCTCACCGCCGCCGCCGTGGCCCGGACCCGCCGCATCGGCGGCCTCGCGCTGCGCCGCTCGCTCTTCGACCGGCTGCCCGGCGAGGGCCGTTGGGGCGGGGTCCTGCTCGCCGACGGCAACCTGGGCATCGGCGGCGACCCCGATGCCGTGCTCCGCCGCAGCACCGAACTCCTCGCCCCCGGCGCCACCCTGCTGGTCGAGGTCGAACCCGAGGAGGTCGACGAACGGACGACCGTCCGGGTCGAGGGCCCCGACGGCCGGCTGGGACCGCCGTTCACCTGGGCCCGCCTCGGCGCGTCGGCGGCCGTCCGCCGGGCGCACCGCGCCGGACTGGTCGAGGCGGAACGCTGGACCTCGCACGGACGCCGGTTCCTCGCCCTGCACCGGGCACCGGCCCCCGGACGGCCCTGCGGAAACTGAGCCGGCGCAGCCGGACGGCCCCCGTTCGACCGCGCCGTGACGGCCGGTCGGGCAGGCGGCCGTCCGGGGGGCGGCTCACCTGCGGTCCGGCACCGGAGTCACCCCGGTCCGCGGCCCGTCGACCGCCCTCCGCACCACGGCCCGCCGACGCAGCCGTCGCCACGACGCCACCCCTAGCACGCACACCAGCGCCGCACCGTACGCGACCTGCTGGACCGCCCCGCCACCGGCCAGGTAGAGCACCTGTCCGGCCGCCGGCACCGCGAGCCACTCCCGGCGGCCGTCCAGCGCCACCAGCGCGACCACCAGCAACCCGTACCAGGGGTAGGCCGGCGCGACGACCAGCAGGGCCGTCCCGGTCACCACCAGGGCACCGCGCCACGGACGCCGGGGGTCACCGCACCGCAACACCCACAGCACCACCCCCACCAGGACCGCGCCCGCCACCCAGGGCGCCCACCCGTCCGGCACCACCAGGCGCAGCAACCCGAACCGGCCGAGGTGCTCCCGCCCGTACCCCTCCTCCTGCAGGTACCCCGGCAGATACCCCAGGACCGCCGCGCCGGAGAGGGCCGCGTACGGCAGGTACGCCAGCACGAAGACCCCGGCAGCGGCACCCGCGAGGACGAGGTGCCTCCTCGCCGGACGCCCGGACAGCAGGCCGGGCAGCGCACCCGGCAGGGCCAGCGCCGGCAGCAGCTTGGCGGCGACCGCCGCGCCGGCCAGCACCCCACCGCCCACCGGACGCCCGCGGGCGACCAGGCCCAGCCCCGCGACCAGCAGCAGGGCACCGAGCGTGTCGACGTGCGCGTCGTTCACCGCCCACACCGTGATCCCGGGGCACCACCCCCACACCGCGGCCCGGCGACTCCCCCGCCCCGAGAGCAGCAGCACACCGGTCGTGGCGACCGCCAGCAGCGCCCCCGCCCCCTGCACCCCGCGCACCCCGCCGCCGAACGGGTGCACGACGAGGAACCACGCCTCGGCGACCGGCGGGTAGATCGTGTGCACGGCCGGCCGGTTGATCCTGGTGCAGTCCCCGGCCGCCGTCCGCCGCTCGTCCCAGCCCCGACAGCCGTCCCCGGCGGGGAACAGACCGCCGTCCCGCAACCCCGCGAGCACCGGATCGTCCGGCGCGAACGCGTACGGCGAGATCCCCGCCGCCTGCACCCGCCCGTCCCACACGTACCGGTAGGCGTCGTCACTGGTGCGCGGCGGCGCCAGCAGCCCCGCCGCGGCGACGAGAACGCTCCCCGCCAGCACCAGCGGCGCCGCCCGACGGGCCGGCACCCGCCGCAGCAGCACCAGGGCGAGCGCGAACAGCGCGGCGTCGAGCGCGTACCAGCCGTACAGCGCCGTCCGCTCGCCCAGCGTTCCGCCGACGGTCACGGTCAGGGCCAGGGCCGCCACCAGGGCGGCGAGGGCGAGCACACAGGGCAGTCCGGTCCGGGTCGTCACGGGCCCACCCTGCCAGCCGGCACCCGCGCGCCGGCCGCGGCGCAGCCGCCGTTCGGATTCCGTAAGCACGTCGTACCTCCTTCCGGACGCCCCGGAGCGCTTCGATGAAGGGGTGGAATCCAAGCCCTCCGGCGGCCCCCGCCGATTCGACCCCGCCCTGCCGCCGCCCGCGTTCCTGCGCCGCGGCCCCTTCCGGCCCGGTGCGTTCCGCTCTCCCCTGCACGAGCCGCGCACGACGGTCGTCCTCGGCCGATGGCTCGGCGCCGCACTGCTGGTCTGCTTCCTGACCGGGCTCGCCAGCCATCTGCTCCAGGACCCGCCGGCCTGGCTGTCCGGCGCGCTGCCGGCCCGCCCGGCGAACGGCTACCGCGTCACCCAGGGCCTGCACGTGATCAGCGGCATCGCTGCGATCCCCCTCGCAGGGGCGAAGCTCTGGGCGGTCTACCCGAGGCTCTTCGAATGGCCGCCGGCCCGCAGCGTGCTCCACGCACTGGAACGGCTGGGCATCGCCGTGCTGGTCGCCGCGGTGCTGCTGGAGCTGTTCACCGGGCTCCTCAACACGCTGCAGTGGTACCCGTGGCCGTTCCCCTTCCGGCAGACCCACTTCTGGCTGGGCTGGCTGGCGACCGGGGGCCTGCTGGTCCACCTCGCCGTCAAGGCCCCGCTGATCGCCCGGAACTGGCGCCGCCCCAGCACCCCGCTGCCCGGCCGGCGCGCCTTCCTGGCCTCGGTGACCGCGGCCACCGGGCTGGTCACCCTCACCACGGCCGGCCAGAGCGTGCCCTGGCTGCGGCGCCTCGACCTGCTGGCGCCGCGCCGCCCCGACATCGGCAGCCAGGGCCTGCCGGTCAACCGCACCGCGGCCCAGGCCGGCGCCCTGACCGTACCCGCCGACTGGCGGTTGGAGGTCGTCGGCCCACGGCCCTACCGGCTCACCCTCGCCGAACTCGGCCGGCTCCCCCAGTACGAGGCCGTGCTGCCGATCGCCTGTGTGGAGGGCTGGAGCGCGAGCGCCCGCTGGGGCGGCGTCCGGATCACCGAGCTGCTCGCCCGGGCCGGCGCGCCCGCCGGCTCCGCCGTCCGCGTCACCTCGCTGGAGGCCGACGGCCCCTACCGGGTCATGGAGATGCCGCCGCAGTACGCCGACGACCCGCTCACGTTGCTGGCGCTGCGCGTCAACGGCGCCACCCTGAACCCGGACCACGGCTTCCCCGCGCGGATCGTCGCACCGAACCGGCCGGGCGTGCTGCAGACCAAGTGGGTCGCCCGGATCGAGGTGCTCTGATGGCTGCCTGGCTCCGGGGCACCGCCCTCGCCGCCGGCCTGGCGATGATCGGCTTCGGCGTGTACGGCATGCTGACCGACGCGTACATCACCGCACCGCTGGACGTCCTGGTGTGGGCGGTCGGCGGTCTCCTGCTCCACGACGGCCTGTGCGTGCCGCTGCTCTGCCTCGTCGGTGCGTACCTGGCCCGCGGTCCGGTGCTGCGCGGCTGGCTGACCGTCACCGCCGCGGTCACGGCGGTCGGCCTGCCCGCCGTGCTGCGCGCCGGGGACGACCACGGCAACCCCTCGCTGCTGCCGCTGCCCTACCTGCGCAACTGGCTGCTGGTGCTGGCCGCCACCGCCCTCGTCGCCCTGGCCGTCGGGCTGGTGCGGCGGTGGCGGCACGGGACCGGCCCGGTCAGGCGCCCGGCAGCCCGGGAGGAGCGCCCGGCACCCCCGGAAGACCGGTCGTGAGACCGTCGAGCGCGCGGGCGCACGGGCACGCGCGCTCGACCGGCAGCAGCTCGACCGCCTTGAAGAGCACCGTCCGCAGCCGCTCCACGTTCCGTGCGAACTCCGCGAGCACCTCGGTGTGGGTGACGCCGGCACCGCTCTCCACACCCGCGTCGAGGTCGGTCACCAGCGCGATCGAGGTGTAGCAGAGCCCGAGTTCGCGGGCGAGGACCGCCTCCGGGTGGCCGGTCATGCCGACCACCGACCAGCCGTTGGCGGAGAACCAGCGGGACTCGGCCCGGGTGGAGAAACGCGGGCCCTCGATCACCACCATGGTTCCGCCGTCCACCGCCTCCCAGGCCGCACCGGCCGCGGCCGCCAGGGCGGAGCCGCGCCCGTGCGGGCAGTACGGGTCCGCCGCCGACACGTGCACCACCTCCGGCACCGAGCCGTCCGGCAGCGGCTGCCCGTCGTAGTACGTCTGCACCCGGCCGGAGGTGCGGTCCACGAACTGGTCCGGCACCAGCAGCGTCCCGGGGCCCGGTTCGGGCCGCAGACCGCCGACCGCGCACGGCCCGAGCACCTGCCGCACGCCGAGCGAGTGCAGGGCCCACAGGTTCGCCCGGTAGTCGATCCGGTGCGGCGGCAGCCGGTGCCCCCGACCGTGCCGCGGCAGGAAGGCGACCCGCCGGCCCGCCACCTCCCCCACCGACAGCACGTCGCTCGGCTCGCCGTAGGGCGTGGCCACCCGCACCTCGGTCACGTCCGCCAGCAGCTCGTAGAGCCCGGAGCCGCCGATCACACCGATCTCGGCGGTGGGCCGTTCCTGAATGTCCGTCACGCGATTCGTCCTTCCCGGTCGACGTGCCGCCACTGTAGGAGCGGAGACCGGGCCGGACGGCGGTGCGCGACCTTACGGTTCACGAACGCCACCCCGCCGGCGCGGGCCCCGCGGGGGGGGGGGGGGGGGGGGCCGCGGGCGGCGGGCCTTCAGGCGCGTACCGCGGTGATCAGCCAGGTGGCCGACGGGTACAGGACGCCGTCGGACGTCTCGTGGGCGCGGAGCGTCGTCCACAGGTCGGCCAGCGCCCGTGCGCGACCGGAGTCGTCCAGGTCGGCCAGCATCCAGCCGAGCCGCGCGCTGACGAACCGGTGGGCGTCGGCGGCGTCCGCCCCGAAGTGCATGGGCGCGGTGAGCGCCTCGACGCGCGGCTCGGCGAACCCGGCGCCGGTGAGCAGGCGGCGCACCCGGGCGGGGTCGGACAGCGAGAACGGGCCGGGCCCGTCGGGAGGCGGTCCCGGCATGTCCCGGCCCGCCGCCATGGCCGTCGTCAGGGCGACGAACCACTCGTTGGACTGCCGTGCCTGCCAGACCAGTTGCACGAACCGCCCGCCCGGCCGCAGGGCACGGGCGATCGTGGCGAACGCGGCGGCGTGATCGGCGAAGAACATCGTCCCGGTGCGGCTGACGACGAGGTCGAACTCCCCCGGCGGGAACGGGTGGATCTGGGCATCGGCCTGCTCGAACCCGACGTTGGCGAGCCCCTGCTCCGCCGCCCTGCGCCGGGCGATCCGCAGCATCGCCGCGGACAGGTCGACGCCGAGCCCCCGGCCCGCCGCGGCCCGGCGCGCAACCTCGCAGGTGATCTCGCCGGCCCCGCACCCGACGTCGAGCACGCGGTCCGCCGGGCGGACCGCCGCGGCCTCCAGGAGGGGGGTCCGATAGCCGCGCAGCGAACGGTCGAAGCGGTCCGCGTGCTCGGCCCAGAAGGCCCCCTCGTCGCCGTCCCAGGCCCGGGCCTGCTCGGCGTTCGACGGGTCCACATGCAGCGTCCCGGTCATCTCGACCACCGCCCTATACTCCCTATGGGACTGTTCCGGTCTAACCCCGAGGGGTCGCGATGTCAAGGGAACCCGCACTCACCACGACCTCCTACGCCGTCCTCGGACTGCTCGCGGTGCGCCCGTGGAGCACCTACGAACTCGCCCGCCAGATGGACCGCAGCCTGGGCCGGATCTGGCCCAGGGCGGCGAGCAAGATCTACGAGGAACCGAAGAAGCTGGTCCGCCACGGTCTGGCCAGGGCCGAACCGGGCTCCGTCGGACGGCGCCCGCGCACCGTCTACGCCATCACCCCCGAGGGCCGCGACGCGCTCGCCGACTGGCTCGGCGAGCCCGGCGCCGGCCCGGTCCTGGAGTCGGAACAGCTCCTGAAGGTCTTCTTCGCCGAGTCCGGCAGCACCGCCGACACCCTGGCCACCCTGCACGCCGCCCGCGCCTGGGCCGTCGAACGCAACCGGGACAACCTCGCCGCCGCCCGCGCCTACGCCGCCGGCGAGGGCCCCTTCCCGGAGCGAGCCGCGCAGACAATGCTGGTCGGCCGCTTCCTCACCGACTACTACCGGCTGGTCGCCGAGTGGGCCGACTGGGCCGCCGCAGCCGTCGAACGGTGGCCGGAGGAACCCCGCGACGCGACCGCCGACCCGGACCAGCTGACGGAGACGGTCCGGCGGGCCGGTTGGAGCGCAGCCGAGGACGGCCCGGCCCCGCCGCCTGCCCCGCTGGCCGGCTGACCACCAGGGGCCCGGGACGGCGGTGCGGGCCCCGCCGGGAGGACCGCGGAGCCCGCACCACCACGCCCGGCCCCGGCGTCAGTTGCCGGCGCCCACGTACAGCGCGATCGCGTCACCCGCGCCGACCGTGGCCGTGAAGGTGCCGTTGGCCGCGACGGTGTAGCGGGTGCCGTTGCAGCCTCCGCCGCTGCTCGGGTCGGCGTGCTGGACGTCGCAGTAGCTGCCGGCCGGGAGCGAGGTCTGGAAGGTCCGGGTGATCGGGCCGGTCTCGTGGTTGATCGCCACGTAGCCCTTGCTGCCGCGGCCGAAGGCGATCGCGTTGCCGCCGTTGGACCACCAGTTGGTCACCGCGGTGCCGTTCACGGCGTTGCGGAAGCCCACCATGTTGGCGATCTGGCGCCACTCGTGCTGGCACTTCCAGCCGTTCTGGTAGCACGCGGTGACGGTGCCGCCGTTCGGCGGGCCGGCGTCGATGTCGCTGAACTCGTACCCGGAGTATACGTTCGGCGATCCGTACGGCCAGGCCAGCAGGTAGACGTTGGCGAGGGTGTAGGTGTTGCCGTACTTGTAGTTGAGGGTCGAGCCGTTCCGCTCGGTGTCCCAGTTGTCGGTGAAGGTGCGGGAGTTGCCGCTGGGCAGGTAGCCGGCGCCCCAGGAGTCGTTCCAGTTGCTGAGGTAGGCGAGCTTCTCGTTGGTGAAGATCCGCTTGAGGTCGTAGGCGCCCATGAAGGCGTCGACGTCGCCGGTGCCGGTGTACTCGCCGGGCTGGACGGCCTCGCCGGCGGCGTAGATGACCTCCTGAGCCCAGTAGATGCCCGGGTTGGTCAGCTTGGCCTTGATGGCGGAGAGGTCGGCGGCCGCGATGTGCTTGGCGGCGTCGATGCGGAAGCCGTCCACGCCCTTGGCGATCAGGCCGTTGAGGTAGCCGGCGATGGTGGAACGCACGTAGTCGCTGCCGGTGTCGAGGTCGGAGAGGCCGGACAGCTCGCAGTTCTGCACGTTGGCGCGGTCCGCGTAGTTGCTGATGTTGCTGCGGCAGGAGTGGAAGTCCCAGTCCTGGTAGTAACCGGGGTAGGTGTACTTGGAGTACACCGTGCCGCCGGTGCCCGTGCCGCTGCCCGCACTCATGTGGTTGACGACCGCGTCCACGACGACCTTCACGCCTGCCGCGTGGCAGGTGTTGACCATGGCGGTGAACGCGTTGGCGTCGCCCAGCCTGCCGGCGATCTTGTAGCTGACGGGCTGGTAGGAGGTCCACCACTGGCCGCCCTGGACGTGCTCCTGCGGCGGCGACACCTCCACGTAGCCGTACCCCTTGGGGCCGAGGAAGTTGGTGCACTCCTTGGCGACCGAGGCGTACGACCACTCGAAGAGCGTGGCGGTGACGGTCTTGGTGCCGGGGGTGCTCGCCTGCGCCGCGGTCGGGCAGCCGACCAGGCCGGTGCCGGCGGTGAGGACGGCCAGCGCCGCGGCGGTGGCGGCGCGCCGGGCGCGGCGGGGCCGGGGGCGACGGGGATCGTGTCCGAGCACGACGTTGTCCACGGAGTCTCCTGTGGGGGCGGAGCCGGGTGGGTGGGACGGCCTGAGGCCGGTGGAACGCTCTGCGGGCCGGACGCCGGTGGGGGCCGGACACCCTTGCGCAAGATTGATGAAACTTGCTGGAAACTTTCTGATCGCTGACCGTAGAGCGCTGATGAGTGCCCGTCAAGGCTCCGGCCCCCTTCACCGCCACCCGCCCGGCCGGCCCGCGGCCCCGACCGGGATCATGGGCCGGTGCCCGAAGAACCGACCCCGCCCCCGACCCGGTGGCCGCTCGCACCGCCCGGGGCCACCGACCGGCTGTTCGACCTCTGCGGCGACGGGCTGACCGGCTTCATGCCGCCACCCGCGCCCGATGCGGCCTGGGTGCTCAACGCCATGTACGAACACCACCATGGGCCCGCCGGCAGACCGCACCACGGCCCGGGCCGCGCCGAACACCCAGGACCCGGCTGGCAGCGGCTGCGCTGGGCCGAACTCGCCCGGCGGACCGGCGATCCCGTCGTGCCCGAGGGGCGGCTGCCCTCCCACCGCTGCTTCCCCTCCGCCGGGAAGCAGGGCACCCGGCCGCCCGCGATCCTCCCGCCCACCGAGGGGAGCCTGGACCGCGAGACCTGGAACCGGCTGATCGGCGTCCTCGCCGCCCACAGCCCGGCAGGCCCCGACACCCCCTGCCGGGCCTACTACAGCCCACTGGCGCTCCGGGCCGCCGACTTCGAGGACCGGCACGTACGGGCGGGCCGCCTCGGCGACGCCGCGGCGCTGTACGACGACCCCGAGGTCGACTTCAGCCCGTCCAACCTCTGGGCCGAGGACCGCTCATGGGTCCTGTGCACCGACTACGACCTGTGGGGCACCAAGGTCGCCGGCCCTCCGGCCCTGATCGAGGCACTGCTGGACGACCCCGAGATCGAGGCCGTCCGGCTGCCCTGAGCCCCCGGCCGCCGACGGCCCGGAGAACGGCAACCACCCGGGACGGAAGGTCCGGAGCGGACGGTCACCCCTGGCGGCCGGGCCACCGGGCAGGGCGCCTCAGGCCAGTTATTGAGCTCTTCCGGCACTCGCCCCCCGCCGGCCTGCGGGTCCGTGCGCGATCACGGCCCCGGGCTCCCGCGCCGACCGGTCGGGCCGAGCCGGACGCCCCGACTCCCCCACCGGGCAGAACAGTTCGGATCCGGCCCCGGCCGCAATGATCTTCGCCCAATGTCTACCGACAAGTAACCCTGATGGGTCATCCTGCTTCCACCCTCACTCAAAGGAGCATGAGCATGGCAGGACGTATCGGTGTGCGGCATCTCGCGGTCGCGGCGGCGGCCGGGGGCGTGCTGCTCGTCGGGGTGGCGCAGCCGGCCTCCGCCGCCACGGGGTCGCCGGCCCCGGCCGCGGCGCCCGCGGCCGTCCCGGCAGCCGCCCCGGCGCAGAGCCTGGGCCGGCCGAGCGTGCCGTACGAGACGTGGCTGAAGGACGTTCAGGTGGTCGCGGACTCGGCGGGTGCGTACCTGCAGGCGAGAGTTCCGCAGGCGCCGACGACCTACCGGCCCGCGATCGTCCTCGACATCGACAACACCTCGCTGGAGACCGACTACACGCCCTCCTACCCGACCCCGGCGATCGCCGCGGTGCTGAAGGTGGTGCGGGCGGCGCACGACCGCGGGGTGAAGGTCTTCTTCGTCACCGCCCGGCCGGACTTCATCGACGCGTTCACCCGGTACAACCTGACGAAGGTGGGCTACCCGGTGGACGGGCTGTACGGCCGGTCGCTGTGGGACCTCTTCCAGGAGACCGGGGCGTTCAAGACCGCGAAGCGCCAGGAGATCGAGCGCAACGGGTACACGATCGTCGCCAACATCGGCAACAACACCACGGACCTGGTGGGCGGCCACGCCGAGCGGACCTTCAAGCTGCCCGACTACGGCGGCACGCTCTCCTGACGTCCCCGGTCGGTCGGACGCCCCCCGGGCCGCGTCGCCCGGGGGATGTCCGCCCGGCCGGCCCGGGCCCGGGCGCAGCAGTCCGGCAGGGCACCCGCCCCGGGCGGCGCATACGGTGGCCCGGTGAACGGTGACTCGGAGACCCTGGACACGGAAGCGCTTCACACGGTCGGGGTCCGCTCGGCCGACGACGTCCGCGAGGCCCTCGAATGGCTCGGGACGTGTTCGCGCATCGAGGAGATCGGGCCGGGCGGACGGGGCGCGGCGGCGGCCTACCGCTGGGCCCTCGACGGCTCCGCGCCGCGGCCCTCCGACGGCGCCCTCGGCCCGCGGGACAGCGGCCCCGTGGCGGACCGGGAGCGGCTCGGCGCGGAGGAGCGCGCCGCCCTCGCCGCCGCGCACGACACGGCGCGCAGCGACGAGGAACGGGACTTCGCGCACGGCGCGGCGCAGGCCCTGGGCTGGATCCTCGGGCACACCGGCGTCCGCTTCTGACCCCCGACTCCGAGGTCGGCGGGGTCGGCGGGGTCGGCTGCGGACGCGCCCCGGTCAGCCGAACGGGCCGTCGGTCGTGAAGCGGTGCAGGTGGCGGGCGAAGGCCTCGGCCTCGCCCGGGGGCCAGCCGGCCAGGGCGTCCGCGATGCGGTCCGCGAGCCGGGTGCGCAGCTCCGCGACGGCCTGCCGGCCCTGCTCGGTCAGCACGAGCAGCTGTGCGCGCCGGTCGCCGGGGTCGGGTTCCCGGCGGACGAGGCCGGCCTCCTCCAGGCGGGACGCGCGGCGGGTGACGCCGGACCGGTCGATGCCGACCTCGGGCGCCAGGTCGGCGGCGCTGCGCGGCCCCGTGCGGGCGAGGGCGCTGAGCACCGGGTAGGTCGTTTCGTCCAGGGCCTCGCCCATGCCTTCGGTCAGCCGGCGGTGCAACTGCGTGCGCGTGGTGCGGCGCAGCAGGACGCCCAGGGATTCCGCGATCTCCTGGCCCACTTCGTTCTCCATGCCCCCAGATTAGCGTGCGAGTCGCACGCATTGCCTGGCGGCCCGGGGGTCGGGGCGGCGACAACCGCGCGCCATTGAGAGCGCGATCACGCCCGCCCGGATCGGGGCTACCCGGCACGACCAGGCACAACATCCGGACGGTCGACGGCGGCACCGACCACGCGCGACTCCTGACCGCACCTCGGCCGGGCATCGCACCGCCGCAGGCTCCCGTCGTCAGGGCGGTCCAGCCCCCAGGGCGATCGACAACTCCGCACGCAGGAAGCCTTGTTGAACTTATTGACGTGAACATACAACGCTGCAAAGCTCATCGCACCGGTCTGGACCAGTACCTCTGAAAGCGCTCTCCCCTCGCAGGCCCCACGCCTGCCCCCGAACCGAGGAGAACCCCCGCAATGAGGCACGTCAACGGCATCCGGGCGGTCCTTCCCGCCCTGCTCGCCCTCACCTCCCTGGGCTTCGGCCTCTCCCCCGCGGCGGCCGTCCCGGACACCGCACCGGCGGCGGCCGCCGCGCGGCCCGCCCCCGCCGCCGACCCGGGGCTGGTCGACGCCCTCCGGCGCGACCTGGGGCTGACTCCGGATCAGGCCCGCACCCGTCTCGACCAGGAGGCGACCGCGGCCCGGCTGCTGCCCCGGGTGCGCGACCTCGCGGGCTCCGCCTACGGCGGCGCCTGGTTCGACCCGGCCCGGGGCCGCCTGGTCGTCGGGCTCACCGACTCCGCGCACGCCGCGGCCGTCCGGGCCACCGGTGCGGCGACCGCCCCGGTGGCCCGCACCGAGGCCGCCCTCGACGGGGCGAAGGCCGCCGTGGACACCGTGAGCAGGAGCCGTCCCGCCCCGGCCGCGGTCACCGGCTGGCGGGTCGACCCCCGCCGCAACGCGGTGGTCGTCACCGTGGCGGCCGGCAGCAGGACGGACGGCCGGGTGAAGGCGTTCCTGGACGCCGCCGCGGCCGCCGGGCCGGTCGCGGTGGAGGAGACCGCGGAGCAGGCCCCGCGCACCCTCTCGGCGGGTGTGGTCGGCGGCGACCCGTACTACATCAACGGCAACACCCGGTGCTCCATCGGCTTCGCCGTCCAGGGCGGGTTCGTCAGCGCCGGCCACTGCGGCCGGGCCGGCAGCAGCGTCGTCGGCTGGGACGGCTCGGCGATGGGCTCGTTCGTCGACTCGTCCTTCCCCGGCAACGACTACTCCTACATCCGCATCGGCAACGGCTGGTGGACGGTTCCGGTCGTGCTCGGCTGGGGCACCGTCAGCGACGTGCTCGTCCGCGGCTCCTGGCAGGCACCGGTCGGCTCGTCGGTGTGCCGGTCCGGCTCCACGACGCACTGGCACTGCGGCACCGTCCTCGGCCTCAACGAGACGGTCAACTACAGCCAGGGCGCGGTCTACCAGCTGACCCGCACCAGCGTGTGCGCCGAACCCGGGGACTCCGGCGGCTCGTTCGTCACCGGCGACCAGGCCCAGGGCGTCACCTCGGGCGGCTGGGGCAACTGCTCCTCCGGCGGCCAGACCTGGTTCCAGCCGGTCAACGAGATCCTCTCCCGCTACGGCCTGACCCTGGTCACCGCCTGACGCACCGCCGCGCCGCTCCACGGCCGTCACGGGCGGGTCTCACGCTCGCGGGAGGCCCGGAAGAGCCGGATCTCGTCGAGCCGGTCCAGCAGTTCCTCCTCGCGCTCCTCGAAGGCGGCCTCGTCGATGCGCCCGGCGAGCAGGTCCTGTTCGAGCGCTTTGAGCTCCTCCTCGACGGGTGCCGGGTCGTAGAAGGACTGCTCGGCGGCCTCCGCGACCCGCTCGGCGACCCACACCACGCCCCGCACGGGTGCGAGCGGCAGGGTGGGCAGACCGGTCAGCAGACCCATGGCCCGCCCCCTACTGGACGAAGCTGTAGGGCGGGAGCGGCCCGTGCACCCGCAGGGTGCAGTCCTCGCCCCAGCGCCCGGCCAGCTCCGCGGCCGCGGCCCGGAACCCGTCCTGCCGGCCCGCCTCGACCAGGAAGGAGCCGCTGACGAAGTCGTTCCCGGCGGGTTCGTTCTCCCGCGTCTCGCGCGCCAACGCGCTCAGTTCGTCGAGGAGTTCGGCGGCGGCGGCGCGGTTGCGCTGCTGGATCCCGTCGGCCACCAGCTCGCCCAGCCTGATCCTCGGCGCGGGGTCGGGGCTCCGCCGGGTCTCCTCGTTCAGCCGCCGGGCCTCGGCGGAGTCCCGGAGGATCTGCCGGAGCAGGGCGTCCTCGTCGAAGGAGGCCTTGACGAGGTACTCGGCGCAGCCGTCCAGGGCGGACAGGCGTTCCCGGTAGGCGTCGACCTGCTGGTCGAGGACGCCGATGACCTCCTGGTCGTCGGCAGCGACGGCGCCGAACCGCAGGGGCAGGACGGGGCCTTCGGACATCAGGCGTTCGAGCACCTCCTGGTGGGCCGCGAGGTCGCGCCGGCGTGCCCGGAGTCCTTCGGGTGCGTGGCTGACCACGGCCTTCAGGCCGGACCCGGTGAGGGTGCGCAGTTCTTCGGGCGGGGAGCCGACGCCGGTCAGCTTGCGCAGCCGCGCGGGGTGGCTGTCGGCCGTGATCGCGTACACGTAGACGGACACGGCTCACTCCTCCCTCGACCGGGTGGCCCGCCGGGCGCGCGGTCTCTCACGCCGCTCCCGCGGTTCGGGCTCCTCGTCGCCGCCGTCGGGCTTCTCGCGGACGGTGTCGGTGACCGCCTCGGCGGCACCGGAGATCGCGCCCTTGCTCTTGCCGCGGGATCCTCCTTCGGTGATCTCGCCGACCAGGTCCGGCAGTTTGGCGGGGGCCTTGCGGCCCGATTCCAGGTCCAGCCGGTTGCAGGCCTCGGCGAAGCGCAGGTAGGTGTCGACACTGGCGACGACCACCCGGGCGTCGATCTTCAGGATCTCGATGCCGACCAGGGAGACCCGGACGAACACGTCGATGACCAGTCCCCGGTCCAGGATCAGTTCGAGGACGTCGTACAGCGTGCCGGTGCTCGCGCCTCCGGTGGTCACACTGCCTCCGCCGCTCTGCGGCACCACGGTCACGGCTCCTCCTCTCGTCGGCCGCGTGCTGAACCGCGGCTCCTGCTCGCTCCGTCGTCGTTCGCGGAACTACCCCCGGCGCCGGTCGACCTCGGCCCGCGTGTAGCGGCGGGTCCGCTCGTAGCCCACCAGCTCCCCGTCCTCGTCCAGCTGCACCCGGTAGCTCGCCAGGACGCTGCTGGTCTCCGGGATCCGCTCGACCTCGACCACTTCCACCTCGGCCTGCCAGCCGTCCTCGGTGCGGCGCAGTCCGGAGACGGACTCGGGCACCCTTCCGAGGAGCTCGGCCAGTTGCGAGGCCGCGGTGCGCATCGCCTGCGCGGCGGACACCCGGCGACCGCCCGTCCGGGCGGGTCGGGCGCCGCCGTCGTCGGCGGCTCGCGCGGAGCCGCCGGTGCGGCCGGAACGCCGGCGCGGCGGCTCGGTGTCTCGGGCTTCGCGGGGCATGTT
Organism: Kitasatospora arboriphila; assembly: GCF_039528095.1. Classification (NCBI taxonomy): domain Bacteria; kingdom Bacillati; phylum Actinomycetota; class Actinomycetes; order Kitasatosporales; family Streptomycetaceae; genus Kitasatospora; species Kitasatospora arboriphila. The sequence continues at coordinate 10,832 of NZ_BAAALD010000068.1, read as the reverse complement.
CCTGTCCCTCCATTGCAGTGGGTCAAACGGCGCATACCCGTATCAACCACTTCAAACAGGGCATTCCGCCCATGCCCCGGCTCCGGTTCCGACGGCCGCGCGACCGACGGCGACGGTCCGCGGAGGGCCGGATGCGCGCGGTCACGACGGCAGCGCCCGGACCGTCCGGCCCGTCCCCCGAACGGCCGCACGGAGGTGCCCCGCGGACCCGGCGCGGGCAGCGTGGCCGGGGGCACCGGCACGGAGCGGCCACCACCACCCGATCCCCGGTCCGGAGTCCACCGACCACCGTCCGCCGCTCGTTCCCCCCGCAGGAGTGTCCCGTGCTCTCGGACAAGTCCCGGCCCGTCGTCGTCGCCACGCTGCCCGTCGTCGCCGACCACATCGGCGAGATCGCCGCACGCTTCTACACCCACCTGTTCGGCGAGCACCCCGAGCTGCTGGACGGCGTCTTCAACCGCGGCAACCAGGTCCACGGCCACCAGCAGCAGGCGCTCGCCGGCTCGGTGGCCTCCTTCGCCACCACGCTCGTGGAGACGCCGGAGCGGGTGCCCGAGCAGTTGCTCCGCCGGATCGCCCACAAGCACGCCTCGCTCGGGATCCGCCCCGACCAGTACGGGGTCGTGCACGACCACCTGATGTGGGCGATCGTCGACGTGCTGGGCGACGCGGTCACCCCGGAGGTCGCCGCCGCCTGGGACGAGGTCTACTGGCTGATGGCCAACGCCCTGATCAACCAGGAACGCGGACTCTACAGCGCCCGCGGAGTGCGGCCGGAGACGGTCTGGCGGGACTGGCAGGTGATCCGGAAGGTCAGGGAGACCTCCGACGTGGTCACCTTCGTGGTCAAGCGGATCGACGACCGGCTGGTGAAGACCTCGCTGCCCGGCCAGTACGTCACCGTGCGGATGCGGATGCCCGACGGGAAGCTCCAGCCGCGCCAGTACAGCCTGACCCGGGCCGACGACGGCGAGCACCGCCAGTTCTCGGTCAAGCGGGTGCGCGGCGAGGGCGGCGACCCCGACGGCGAGATGTCCACGCTGCTGCACGACTCGGTACGGGTCGGCGACACCCTGACGCTGTCGCTGCCCTACGGCGACGTCGTACTGGACGACGCCGGACGGCCGGTGGTGTTCGCCAGCGCGGGCATCGGGATCGCCCCCATGGCGGGGATGCTCTCGCACCTGGTCGCGGCCGAGTCCGGACTGCCCGTCACCCTGCTGCACGCCGACGTCGACGACGCGTCCCTCCCGCTGCGCCGCCAGGTGGTCGGCGACGTCCTGGCGCTGAAGAACGCCCGGATGTACCTGTGGTTCGAGAAGGACGCGCAGAGCCACGAGCCGGTGGACGGGGTCTTCCACGGGCTGATGGACCCCACGGCGGTCGACCTCCCCGCGGACGCCCTGTACTACCTGTGCGGGCCGCTGCCCTTCATGCAGGCCGTGCGCAGCAGCCTGATCGACCGCGGGGTCGCCCCGCGCGACATCCAGTACGAGGTGTTCGGCCCCGACCTGTGGCAGGCCGACCTGGACTGAGGGCCGACCGGGCCCGACGTTTACGGTGGCCACGCCGCGGTATACGCGCTGGTCAGCAGGCAGGGCCCGGACCACGGTGCCGGTCCCGGCCGGGAGGGGGACCGGCTCCAGGCATCTCCCCGGACCACCTCCCTCACACGGCCCGCAGCACATCCAAGGAGGCCACCGTGATCATCCTCGGCGTCATTCTGCTCATCATCGGCTTCGCCACCGGCATCGGGTTCCTGTGGACCATCGGCATCGTCCTCGCCCTCATCGGCCTCGTCCTGTGGGTCGCCGGCCTCACCGGCCACGCCGCCGGCGGCCGCCGCCACTACTACTGACCCGGTCACAGCCGGCTCACCGGCGGCGCCGCGGATCCCCTCCGCGGCGCCGCCGCCGTGTCCGCCGCGGAGCGTGAACCCACCGGGAGAGCGAGCGGCGGGGGGGCCCGGACGGACGAGTTGAGTGGCCGTCCGGAGCGCCACCCCCGTGGTGCGACCAACATCACGCGATCGGCCCGCGTCTTCCGCAGGGCCCGCGGAACCGGCACCGCGGGCATACGAACCGATCCCCGCTCCGCTCCGTGCTTCACGCGCCCCCGCAACAAGCCTTGGCCCGGCCCTCCTGAGGCGGTAACTTCTCGGGCGACAACTGAAATCGACGGTGCGTGGAAGTCCGGTGAGATGCCGGCACGGTCGCGCCACTGTGAATCGGACCCGGCAGCCTGCCGGGACCGAAAGTCAGACCCGCCTCCGTCGCTCGTGCTCCACCGAACGGGACGCGTGTTCCCAAAGGAGGTCGGCCATGGCTCACCCCATCGCCCCCGCCGCTGCGCCGGCGATCACCCCCATCTCGCTGAAGACCATCCTGCCGTGGGCGGTGTTCTTCACCATCCTCATGCTGGCCCTCGTCTACTTCGTAGGCGCCGAGCAGGGCGCGACGTCCCTCATCTCCGGCGAGGACGTGCACGAGTGGGTGCACGACGGCCGGCACCTGCTCGGTTTCCCCTGCCACTGACGGGGGCCGCACGTGAACTCCGCAATCGTCAGAGGCCTCCTGGTCCGCGGCATGCTGGCCGGGCTCGCGTCCGGCCTGCTCGCCCTCGTCGTCGCCTACTTCCTCGGTGAACCGCGCATCGACGCGGCCATCGCGTACGAGGAGTCGCACTCCCACGAGCACGAGATGGAGATCGTCAGCCGGTCCCTGCAGTCCACTGCGGGCCTGGCCACCGGTGTCCTGGTGTTCGGGGTGGCGCTCGGCGGCATCGCCGCCCTCGCCTACTGCTTCGCCCTCGGCCGCGTCGGCCGCTTCACGCCGCGCGCCACCGCGGCCCTGCTGTCGGCCGCGGCGCTCGTCGCGGTCTACGTGGTGCCGTTCCTCAAGTACCCGGCCAACCCGCCGTCGGTGGGCGACCCGGAGACCATCGGCAAGCGCACCACGCTGTACTTCCTGATGATGGCCCTCAGCGTGCTGCTGGCCGTCGCCGCGGTGATCGTCGGCAAGCGCCTCGCCCCGGCCCTCGGCAACTGGTACGCCACCGTGGTGGCCGTCGCCGGCTTCGCCGTCGCGATCGGGCTCGCGTACGCGTTCCTGCCCGCGGTCAACGAGGTCCCGGAGGACTTCTCGGCCACGCTGCTCTGGCAGTTCCGCGTCGCGGCGCTCGCCGTTCAGCTGACGCTGTGGACGTCCTTCGCCCTGGTCTTCGGCCACCTGGCCGAACGGCTGATCAACCCGAAGCCCGCCACCGCGACCACGGCCGCGGGCACCTCGCCGGAGGCGGCCCCCGCGGCCTGACGTCCGACCGGCACAGCAGTACGGCACCACCACCGACGGCCGGTGGGAGCGACCCCGCGTCGCCCCCACCGGCCGTCGCCCGTGCCGACCGACCGTGTCGACCGGCCCGGGCGCCGTCCGCGGGCCGGCACGGATCAGCCGGGGTTGACGATGACGGACACGCCCCAGCCGATCGCCGCGAGGACGACGGCGAAGCACAGGACGGCGACCGCGACGTGGAGCGGACGGGCGGACGGGGCCCGGCCGGGCTGGTCGCCCTCCCCCGCCGGGGGGTTGAGGACGCGTACGCCGACGGCGAAGAGTGCGGGCAGCCCGGCTCCGGCGAGCAGCCCCACCACGACGATCTTCCAGAGCGCGTTCAGGTTGATCCAGGAGTCCATGCGGCTCACCTCGCCTGCGGGGGATGCGGGACGGCCCGGGGCGGGTCCGACACGTCCTAGTCCGTCCATGCGGCGTTGACGTTCTCCGGGGTCACGGCCGGGCGCCGGGAGGCGACGTAGAAGGCGACCGAGGCCAGCACCAGCACCGCGAAGACGACACCCACGCCGGCGGTGCCGCCGATCCCGTTCGCGGCCCAGTAGGCGAGGGCGCCGACCACGGCCGCGGCCGGAAGGGTGATCAGCCAGGCCGCCACCATGCGGTGGGCGATGTGCCAGCGCACGACCGCGCCCTGTCGGCCCACCCCCGCGCCGAGGATCGAGCCGGTGGCCACGTGGGTGGTGGAGAGCGAGTAGCCGAAGTCGGTGGAGGCGAGGATGACCGCGGCGGAGGCCGACTCGGCGGCCATGCCCTGCGGCGCCTCGATCTCCACCAGCCCCTTGCCGAGCGCCCTGATCACCCGCCAGCCGCCGATGTACGTCCCGAGCGCGATCGCCACCGCGCAGCAGGTGATCACCCAGCTCGGGGCGCTCGCGCCGGCGTGCAGCGAGCCGTTGGCGATCAGCGCCAGGGTGATGACGCCCATGGTCTTCTGCGCGTCGTTGGTGCCGTGGGCGAGCGAGACCATGCAGGCCGAGCCGACCTGGCCGAGTCTGAAGCCGTGCTGTCGCGGGCCCTCGGCCGTGCGGCGGGTGATCCGCAGGACGAGGTAGGTGCCGAGCGCGGCGACCGACCCGGCGATGAAGGGCGACAGCGCGGCGGGCACGATCACCTTGGCGACCAGGCCCTGCCATTTGACGGCCGAGGCTCCGGCCGCCGCCATGGTCGCCCCGATCACGCCGCCGATCAGTGCGTGCGAGGAGCTGGAGGGGATCCCGAAGTACCACGTGGTCAGGTTCCACAGGATGCTGCCGACCAGGCCCGCCATGACCACGGTGAGGGTCACGTCGGCGCTGTCGACCAGTCCGCTCGCGATGGTCGCCGCGACCGCGGTCGACAGGAAGGCGCCGACCAGGTTGAGGACGGCGGAGACGGCCACCGCCACACGCGGCCGGAGGGCTCCGGTGACGATGGAGGTCGCCATGGCGTTGCCGGTGTCGTGGAATCCGTTGGTGAAGTCGAAGCCGAGCGCGGTGGCGACCACCAGCGCCAGGACTGCGTCATTGCCGGTCACGTGTACGAACGTAACCGCCAGCCCCCTGCCCCGCTCCGCGACACTCGGGCGTGTCGCCCATCGACGCGCCGATCGTTCGTGCCGGACCCCAGGAGGGCGGCGATGTGGTGACCCGGCGTCACCCGTCCGTCACGGTGTCCCCGTGGCGGTGGGCCACCCGCCACTCGCCGCCCTCGCGGCGGTAGACCTGGGTGGCGCGGAGCACGTACGTCCGCGGCTGCCCGTCGACCGACGTCGACACGTGTTCCAGGCCCGCCGTGTAGGCCAGGTCGCCGACCACGTCGGCGGCGAGCAGTTCGAACCGGTAGGCGGTGCAGTCGGAGAAGCTCGCCTCCAGGGCGGAGAAGAGGTCGTCGACCTGCTCCCGGCCGACCGCGTTGTGCCACGCCCCGAGGATGCTCACGGGCTCCGCCCGCGACCACAGGGCCCTGCGCGGCGCGGCGTCGCCGTCGTGCAGGGCGACTTCCGCCTCGTACAGCGCGGTCCTGACCCAGTGGAGGAAGGCGTCACGGTCGGTCACGTCCTCATGATGCACCGTGGCAGCCGGGCGCCGGGGACGACGGGCCGACCCGGGCGGGAGGCCGCGCGGTCACTGCAGGGCGGCGGCGCGGCGGTCGAGGACGGCCAGGGCACGCCGGCCCCAGCGGATGTTCTCCTCCTCGAAGGCGAGGCCGCGCAGCAGGGTGAGGTAGGGGCCGATGCGCTCGGCGCCGGCGAGGAACTCGTCCTCGGTGCGACCGTCGAGGAGCCGCGCCCGCAGCCGTTCCCAGCGGGCGATCTTCGCCTCGGCCCAGGCGATCCGTTCGGCGACGGCCGCCCGTACGGCGCCGGCGTCGCCCGCGTCCACCGCCTGCACCTTGACCATCAGCTCGTCGCGGATCGCGCCGGGGCGCAGCGGTTCGGCGGTGAACTCGCGCAGGTGCCGGCGGCCCTGCTCGGTGAGCGAGAAGAGCCGTTTGTTGGGGCGGCGTTCCTGCTCGACGACGCGGGCCCGGACGAGCCCCTCGGCCTCCATCCGGTCGAGCTCCCGGTAGAGCTGCTGCGGGGTGGCCATCCAGAAGTTCGCGACGGATGCGTCGAACTCCTTGGCCAGGTCGTACCCGGACGCCTCGCCCTCCAGCAGTGCGGCCATCACCGCGTTGCGCAACGCCATCCCGACAGGGTAGCGCCGCCGGTCCGGGCGCCTCTGGACAGCGGCCGGGAAACCCGCCTAGTCTCCTCCACACCTATTCAAAAAGTTGAGTATCTCCCCCACCCGGAGGTGGCCGGATGCACCCCTTCCGCGAGGCCGTCGAGCGGCGCGACCCGGCGGCGATCGAGGCCCTGCTCGCCGAGGACGTCGTCTTCACCAGCCCCGTCGCCTTCAAGCCCTACGCGGGCCGGGCGATCACGGCGGCGATCCTGCGCGCCGTGATGCAGGTCTTCGAGGACTTCCGCTACGTCCGGGAGTTCGCGAGCGAGGACGGCCGCGGGCACGCGCTCGCCTTCACCGCCACGGTCGACGGCCGCCGCGTGGACGGCTGCGACTTCCTGCACCTGGACGAGGAGGGCCTGATCGACGACTTCACGGTGATGGTCCGTCCGCTGTCCGGCGCCCACGCGCTGGCCGAGGCGATGGGCGCCCGGTTCGAGCAGATCACCCGCGAGGCGGTGGAGGCGTCGGCACGCTGACGGACGTGCGACGGGGCGGGCGGGGGGGGGGGCCCCCCCCCCCCCCCCCCCCGGCCGTCCGGCGGCCCGTCGGGCGTCAGCCCTCGGTCCGCTCGGTCACGCAGAGGACGTTCCCTTCGCTGTCCTTGAACCAGGCGGCCCGCATCCCCTCGGCCTCCGCGACGCCGTCGACCGTCTTCAGGCCGGGCAGGTCGTAGTCCTCGAAGGTGACGCCGCGGTCGCGCAGCTCCTTCATCTCGGCGTCGAGACTGGCGACCTTCCAGCTGGCCAGGGTGTGCCCGGCCTGGCCGCCGTACGGCGTCTCGTACATCCCGAACCGGGTACCGCCGCACTCGAAGGTGACCTCGTGCTCCGCCTCCTCGGCGAGCGTGAGCCCCAGGGTGTCGCGGTAGAACGCCTTCGCCCGTTCCAGGTCGGCGGCCGGAACGACGGCGAACAGTGGCGCATCAGCAAGCATGTCCATCGCCTCCTCCTCCCAGGCTAGGCCCACTCCTCGGGATCGTGCCGGGTCAGCGGGCCAGGCCGTGCAGGAGCAGCTCGGCGAGGTGGGCGTAGGCGTCCGCGTCGGCCAGCCCGGTGGCGGCCGCCACCTGCCGCTGCTGGATCCGCACCATCACCGAGGTGATCACGTCGGCGGCGAAGGCCACGTGGACCTCGCGGAAGGCGCCGTCGGCGACGCCCTCGTCGATGAGCTCCTGCACCCGCCGGGCCGCGGCCCGGGTGTTGCGCTCGTACACCTCGGCGGCCGGCTCGAACGCCGCCACGTCGTCGAAGAAGCGGCCGGACACCGGGGAGAGTTCGGCGGCCACCGCCCGCAGGTACGCGGCGAGCCGGCCGGCCGGGTCGGTCTCGGCGGCGAGCGCCGCCTCCACCCGGACGGTCGCGCGGCGGAAGAAGTGCACCACGGCCGCCCGGACGAGCTGCTCCTTGCTGCCGGCCAGGCCGTACAGCGTGCGCTTGGAGCAGCGCAGCCGGGCGGCCAGGTCGTCCAGGGTCAGCTGGGCGAACCCCTCGGCGATCAGCAGGGCCGTCAGCTCCTCGAAGAGCTCGGTGCGGCGGGCCGCGCCGCGTCCGGTGAGCCTCGGGCCGTCCACGCTTGGGGTCTCGATCACCCGACCAGTATTCCAGGGGTGATCGCGCCGCCGGCCGCCGCACCGGCACCGCGGTACGGGCCGGCCCTCACCCGCGGCCCGGCCCGCACGCGCGGCGCGCACCGCCGTGGCGGCCCTACGCTCGGAAGGTCGGACACCGCAGGACGGGAGGCCGCCATGGGCGTCGATCCGGCGAGGACGGAACGGGGCGGGTACGGCGAGGCGCTGTTCGAGCCGTGGCAGCCCGGCGAGGGCGAGCGCATCGACCTGGGCGCGCTGGCCTACGACGGCACCACCCGCCGCAGGCTGCTCGCCGCCGGGGCCGGGCCGGGCGTCCGCTGCCTGGAGATCGGTGCGGGCACCGGCACCGTCGCCCGTTGGCTGGCCGAGGAGGCGGGCGCCGCCGAGGTGCTCGCGGTCGACCGGGACGTCCGCTTCCTGGAGCCGCACGCCGGCGGGGCGCTGCGCACCCTGGCCGCCGACATCACCGCGCCGGACTTCGACCCCGGCCGGTTCGACCTGGTGCACGCGCGCTTCGTGCTGATGCACGTCCCCGACCACCGGCGGCTGGCGGCCCGGCTCTGCGGGTTCCTGGCGCCCGGCGGCCGCCTGGTGCTCGGCGACGCGGTGGACCTCACCTCCGCCGGGCCGCCGGACACCCCGTACCGGCTGGCGATGCGGGCCATGTGGCGGGCGCTGCGGGAGACCATCGGCACCGACGTCACCTGGACGCCGCAGTACCCGCGGCTGCTGGCGGAACTCGGCCTGACGGACGTCGGGGCCGAGATCACGGTGCCCCCGCTGACCCGCGGCAGCCCGATCGCGGAGTTCTGGCTGGACACCTGGCGACGCTCCCGCCCGGCCGTGCTGGCCACCGGTCTGGTCACCCCCGACCAACTGATCCGCGCGGAGCGGGCGCTGGCCGAGGGCACCGCGGCCGACCTCTCCCCCGGTCTGATCACCGCCTGGGGCCGCCGCGGCTGACCCGGCGCCGCGGGTGCGGGTGCGGGCGCGGCTCCCGGCGGTCACGCCGTCACGCCCGGCCGGCCGGCCAGGACAGCTCGTCCGGTCAGGACAGCTCGTCCGGGCGGCGGGTGAGGACGTGGAACTGCGGGCCGTACACGCCGCTGCCGTCGGGCAGCGGGATCTCCATCAGGGCGAGGGCGGGCTCCTCCAGGGCGCGCATCGACCGGACGGCGCCGTCCAGCGCGTGCGGGTCGCCGATCGCCCAGGCGCCCTCCAGGGCGTGCACCACCCGGCTGAACAGCAGGTCGAACCGGCCGAGCAGCTGGCCGGCCGCGGCCGGCGGGTCCGGCCAGCCGCCGGCCGGCACCACGCCCATCGGCCTGGTGTCGGGGAAGGGCACCGGATCGCCGTCGTAGCCCCAGCGGTCGGCCGAGGCCACCACCCGGCGCTCGTGGAAGATCTCGCCGAAGGCGTAGTAGTGGGCGGGCGCGCCGTGGCCCGCGGGGACGTCCGGGCTGGCCGAGGTGCCCTCGCCCTGCTCCTTGATCACCTCCAGCGCCTCGTCCACGTCCGCCAGGGTGGCCGCCGGCCGCAGCACGTCGGGCCCGATCCGGACGGACAGCTGGCCGGCCGTGTCGAGGGCCGGCCGGACCTCGTGGAAGGCGTCCTGCAGCGCGGTGTAGAAGGTGCCGATGGTCGGCCCGGACTCCCGGACGAGCGGCAGCTCCGGGGCCTCGATCGCCATCAGCACGTCCCGCACGTACGCCTTGGTCAGGCCGGAGAGGTACACGGTGAGGTCGGGGCGGACACCTCCGGGCAGCGGGCCCGGGTAGCCGAGGACGGAGGAGGCGATCCGCGGCCGGCCGCCGACCGCGGTGAGCAGGTTGCAGGTCAGTCCCATGTGGAACATCTCGTCGCCGACGATGCCCTGGATCAGCCGGGCGGGCTCGCTCGTCCGGTCCTTGACCGACCACCAGGCGCAGAGGTACGGCGGGATGGTCGCGAGTTCCAGGGCGACGGCGATCTGCAGGGCACGCCGGATCCAGCGGACGTCCCGCGGGCCCGGCGCGCTCAGCAGCCGGGCCACCGCGTCGCCGTCGGCGCCCGGTGCGGGGACGTCCGACGGGTACGCGGCCGGCGGGTACGCGGCCGTCGGCAGGTCCGGCGGCGGGAGGGGCGGCGCTGCGGCGGCCTCCGATGTGGGCAGCAGGGCGGGGACGGCGGCGAGGCCCGCCGACTTGAGGAAGCCCCGGCGCCCGATGGGTGTGCCCGGCGGCCGGGCGGGACCGTCCTCGGCTGCGTCGACCACGTGCGGCTCCCTCCCGACTGCGTCGCCCGGCTGCGTCGCCCGGCTGCGGCTGCACCGGTGCAACCCGAGGACCGGCCTCCCGGCCTCCGGGGCGGTCGGTCGTCGGACATCGGCTGAGACCGCCGACGCTACCCAGCGGGCCGGGGACGGGGCACGTACCGCCACCGTGTCCGGCCGAGCCGTCACCCGGGGAGAGCACCGGACCGGCCCCGCACGGCGCACCGGCGGGAGCGCCCGGTGGCCGGGGGTGATCGGGCGGTGACCGGCCCGTGCTCAGCCGGCGGACCAGGTGACCGCCGGTGGGCGGACGGCGGCGCAGAGCGGATGCCCCCTGCCGTCGGTGAGCCCCAGCCGGGCGACCAGCAGTCCGGACGCCACCGCCGCCTCGACGGTCTCCGGGGCGACGGCGTCCAGCATCAGCTTGGCCCGGCGGAACATCGTGAAGCCCCCGCACGCGTCGACCGTGCCCCAGGACAGGTGGACGAACCGGGCGTACGGACCGCCCTGGAGGTGGGGGCCGCGCAGGTCGACGCCGCGCGGGCCGCGGACGGCGGTGCACCGGAGCGTCCAGCTCGCCGACGGTGCGTCGCCGGGCTGCAGGCCGAGCAGTTCCTCCGGCCGGCCGCGGCGCTGCACCCCGACGTGGATGCCGGTCGCGCCGGGGAAGGCCGGGCCGGGGCCGCAGTCGCGGCCGGGCAGGTCGGTGGCGTCGATCCGGAGTTCCATGCCGCCATCGTCCTGCGGCGGGCCGCCCGCCGGAACGCCCGCCGCAACACCCGCCGGAACGCCTACCGGAACGCCGACGGGCCGGGCCCGCAGGGGGGGCGGGGCCGGCGCCGGGGGGGGGGGGGGGGGCGCCGGCCGCCACCGTGCCGCTGACCACGGCCAGCGCCGCCACGACGCTCACCGCGACGACGGTGCGCCGCCGCAGC